>JAEYPG010000608.1 GCA_023410975.1 Pseudomonadota bacterium | reverse complement strand
ATCATGATGACCACGCTGGCGGCCTTGATGGGGGCCTTGCCGATCGCGCTCGGCATCGGTGCAGGCGCCGAGCTGCGTCAGCCCTTGGGCCTGGCGGTCGTGGGTGGCCTGATCTTCTCGCAGGCGGTGACGCTCTACATCACGCCGGTGATCTACCTGGCGCTGGACCGCTTCAGCGGCAAGGGGCCGATCACGGCGGCGGAAGGCGAAGCACCGCAGGAGGCCCACGCCGCCTGATCGCGACGGGCACTGGCTCACCATGAAAAACGCCGGCCCTCGGGCCGGCGTTTTGTTGTGCGGGAAACGATGCGGTCAGCGCTGCGTCACCAGCAGCCGCAAGCCCAGGATCAGCATCAGCGCGCCGCTGAAGCGGAACATGCTGCACACCGCGCGCTGGTTGCGGCGCAGCGCCTGGCTCAGGCTGCCCGCCACCCAGCCCGCCACGGCCTGCACCGGCACGCCGATGGCACCGAAGGCCAGGCCCAGCATCACCGTGTCCAGCGCCGGCGAGGCGCTGTCGGCCGGCACGAACTGCGGCAGGAAGGCCAGGAAGAACAGCGCCAGCTTGGGGTTGAGCAGCGCCGAGAGCGCGCCCTGCAGGAACAGCGCCTTCGCGCCCAGGCGGTCGCCGGCGGCGTGGATGTCGATGCGCGGCGCGCTGCGCCACAGCTGCACGCCCATCCACAGCAGGTAGCACGCGCCCAGGATCTTCAGCGCCGTGAAGGCCAGCTCGGAGGTCTGCAGCAGCACCGTCACGCCGAAGGCGGCGAAGAAGGTGTGCGCCAGCACGCCCAGCGACAGCCCGGCCGCCGAGATCAGCGCGGCCTTGCGGCCCTGCGCCAGCGCGCGCGAGACGACGTAGATCATGTCCGGCCCCGGCGTGAGGGCCAGCGCCGTGGCGGCGGCGAGGAAGAGGTCCCACTGGATGCCGGAGCTCATGACGACTGCTCCCGGCTCAGTGCAGCGTCTCGTCGCGCGGAGCGCCACCCATGGGCGGCGTCATCAGTGCCAGCACGCTGTCGCCGACGCTGCCGGCCTCGATCTCCTCCTCGGTGGCCTCGCGCACGTCACGAACCTTGATGTGCAGCTGCAGCGCGATGCCGGCCAGCGGGTGGTTGCCGTCGAGCACCACGTGCTCCGGGTACACCTCGGTGACCATGTAGATGGTGTCGGGCGGCATGTCGGTGGTGACGCTGCCTTCGGGCAGTCCCTCGAAGGCCATGCCGGGCTCGACTTGCTCGGGGAAGAGGTTGCGCGCCTCGAAGCACACCAGCTCGGGCTTGTAGTCGCCGAAGGCGTGCTCGGGCTCCAGGTGCAGCCAGGCTTCGTGGCCGGCCTCGTGGCCCGCCAGGGCCTCCTCGACCTTGGGCAGCAGGTCCTCGCCGCCATAAAAGAATTCGACCGGGTCCGCCAGCTCGTCGATGGTCTGGCCTTGTCCGTCGGCCAGCGTCCAGGTAAGGCTGACCACGCAGGGTGCGTTGATGTTCATCGTCCGAGGATGCCACAAGGGCCCTGACAATCCCGGGAATGCAGATTGACCAACCAATGACTTTGCTGGGCGGCCTCTCGCCCGAGACCTTCATGCGCCGCCACTGGCAAAAGAAGCCGCTGCTGGTGCGCCAGGCGCTGCCCGGCGTGGTGCCGCCGGTGACGCGGGCGCAGATGTTCGCGCTGGCGCAGCAGGAGGACGTGGAATCGCGCCTCATCGTCGCCAAGGGCGACGCCTGGAAGCTGCGCCACGGCCCGCTGCCGCGCCAGGCGCTGCCGGCGGTCAAGCAGCCGCGCTGGACGCTGCTGGTGCAGGGCCTGGACCTGCACGTGGCCGAGGCGCACGAGATGCTGTCGCGCTTCCGCTTCGTGCCGCAGGCGCGGCTGGACGACCTGATGATCTCCTGGGCCAGCGAGGGCGGCGGCGTCGGCGCGCACATGGACAACTACGACGTGTTCCTGATCCAGGTGCACGGCAAGCGGCGCTGGCGCATCGGCCCGGTGGCCGACGAGTCGCTGGTGCCGGGCGTGCCGCTGAAGCTGCTGGCGAACTTCGAGCCGACCGAGGACGTCGTGCTGGAGCCTGGCGACATGCTGTACCTGCCGCCGCGCTGGGGCCATGACGGCATCGCCGTGGACGGCGAGTGCATGACCTGCTCGGTGGGCTTCCGCGTGCCCTGCGAGGACGAGCTCGCGCGCGAGCTGCTGCAGCGGCTGCCCGAGCTGATGGACGAGGAGGAGAAGGGCCGCCTCTACCGCGACCCGAAGCAGCCGGCCACGGCCACGCCGGGGCAGATTCCGGCGGCGCTGTCGGACTTCGCGCGCCAGGCGCTGGAACGCGCGCTGCGCGATCCGGCGCGGTTGCATGCGGCGCTGGGAGAGATCCTGAGCGAACCCAAGCCCAACGTCTGGTTCGAGCAGGACGGCGAGGCCGACGTGGCGGGCGGCGTCACGCTGCACCGGCGCAGCCGCATGATGTATGACGAGAAATTCATCTTCATCAACGGCGAGTCCTTCCACGCCGGCGGGCGCGATGCGCGCCTGATGCGCCGCTTGGCCGACGCCGGTGCTCTCAGCGCGCGCGAGGTCGCGACGCTCAGTGACGACGCACGCGAATTGCTGGAGGACTGGGCCGCCGCGGGCTGGGTGCAACCGTTCGAAACCTGACCTCGCGGCCGGTGGAAAACCTTGACCAGACGCAGGCACAAAAGTGATGCGTTGCCGCAACGCTCGCACCGTCACAGGGCGGCGCGGCTTGCCGTCAGTAAGGACCTTCCCTAGTGCCACGGTATAATTTGGGGTTGGACAAGGTTCTCCAGTAACGATCCGCGTCTACGTGAGTCGGGGCTTCGAACACCCCAGCCGATCGGTAATTGTTCGACCACTTTTCGAATTCGAGGACACACAAATGAACAAGTCGCTCCTGCTGGCCGCCGTGATCGCTGCCGCTGCCCTGACTGCTTGCGGCAAGAAGGAAGAAGCCCCGGCTCCCGCTCCCGCCCCGGCTCCCGCCCCGGCCGTGACCGAGGCCGCTTCCGCCGCCGCCTCCGACGCCGCTGGTGCCGCCGAAGCCGCTGCTTCCGCTGCTTCCGCCGCCGCCTCGGCCGCCTCGCAGTAATTCGAGCCAGCTGGAACTCAAAAAAGCCGCCTTCGGGCGGCTTTTTTGTGCCTGCTTCGGCTGACTGAGGCCGCCTGGCCCTGGCGGACGGCGACGTGCTTACGGGCGGCCGAAAGCCGGGGTGGGGATCAGTGCAGGTCCAGCCAGTCGCAGCCCAGCGCGGGGTCGGCCACGACGATGTCCTGCGTGCCGGTGCCCAGCGCCGCGGCCAACGCCTGTGCAGCCAGCTCCGGGCGGTTGTTCTGGCGGCTCAGGTGCGCCGCGACCACGTGGCGCAAGCCGGCGTGATGCAGCCGCTGCAGCAGCGCCGCAGCCAAGCCGTTCTCCAGGTGGCCGAAGCGGCCGCTGATGCGGCGCTTGAGCACCCAGGGGTAGGGGCCCGCGAGCAGCATCTCGCGGTCGTGGTTGGCTTCGAGCAGCAGCGCGTCGCAGCCGGTCAGCGCCTGCGCGACTGAATCGGTGACCTCGCCCAGGTCGGTCAGCAGGCCCAGGTGGCGCTGGCCGTCGTGCACGCGCAGCTGCAGCGGCTCCCGCGCGTCATGCGGTACCGCGAAGGGTTGGAGCTGCAGCGCGCCGACGTCCAGCGTGTCGCCGCAAGCCAGCAGGTGCAGCGACGCCGGGGCGCTGTCCTGCCTCAGCGCGGACCAAGTGCCCGCGCTCATGCACAGCCGCACGCCGTGGCGGCGCGCCAGCGTCAGCGCGCAGCCGACGTGGTCGCCGTGCTCGTGGGTGACGAAGACGGCGTCGATCTGGCCCGGCTCCACGCCGCGCAGGGCCAGGCGCCGGGTGAGCTCGCGCAGCGAGAAGCCGCAATCCACCAGCAGCCGCGTGGGCCGTCCGGGATCGCCGGCTTCCACCAGCGTGGCGTTGCCCGCGCTGCCGCTGCCCAGGTTGCTGAAGCGCATCACGCGCGACCAGGCCGCACGGGCGCGCGGCCTACTTCAGGTCGTCGAGCAGCGACTTCGCGATGCGCTGCGCGACCTCGCCGGTGTCGGGCGCGCCCTGCGCGTTCTGCACCGACACCGTGCTGGCATTGCCTTCGGACTTGACGGCCACGCGGTAGCGGTCGGTGGTGGCGCGCTTCTGGTCGCGGCCGAAGAGGCGGCTGAAGAAGCCGGGCTCCTCGCGCGCGGCTTCCTTCGGGTCGACGTAGCGCACGTAGTACAGGCCGCTGGTGCGGTCGCGGTCCTCGACCGTGAAGCCGCTGCGGTCCAGCGCCACGCCCACGCGGCGCCAGGCGCGCTCGAAGCCATCGTCCAGCTGCAGCGTGGCTCCCTGG
Source organism: Pseudomonadota bacterium (assembly GCA_023410975.1). GTDB lineage: Bacteria > Pseudomonadota > Gammaproteobacteria > Burkholderiales > Burkholderiaceae_C > Azohydromonas. The sequence goes on along the minus strand of JAEYPG010000608.1, from coordinate 35,039 downwards.
CCGGCCACTGCGCGGGCGCGCGGCGCCTGAACGGGAGCCTGGGCCACGGTGGTGCGGGCGACCTCTTCCTTGGCGCCGAGCTTGACCATCAGGCGGCTGAGGAACTCGGCCTCCAGCGCGGGATCGCTGGGGCGGGTGGTCCACTTGGTCTGGTCCTGGCGCTGGGAGGTGAAGACCTCCTCCATGCCGCGGTGCGTGATGGTGATCTCGGTGCCGCGCGCGGTGCGCTCCACGCGGGTGCGGAACATGTCGCGCTCGCTGGTGGACCAGGCGCCTTCGAACACCTTGCCGATGGTGCGGCGCAGGAAGTCCTGGGGGATCTTGGCCCGGTTCTCGGCCCACTCGGTCTCGATCACGCCGGCCTGCGCGTCCTCCTTGGCCAGCGCGAAGCCGCGCTCCTGCCAGAAGGCCACGAGCTGCGGCCACAGCTGCTCGGGCGTGGCCGAGCTCACCAGCCAGCGCTCGTTGCCGGCGCGCTCGATGCGCATGTCGCCCAGCGCCTGCGGCGCCACCGTGCTGGCCGCAGGCGTGGCACCCGCGCCCGGTGCCGTGGCGGTGGCCGCCGGGGCGGCCTGCTGATAGGCGGCGGCGCTGACCGGGCCGCTCTGTGGCTGGTAGCGCTGCTGCTCGCGGGAGAGCTGCGACAGGTCGGGCGGGACTTCCAGCGGCGCGGTCTTGGCAGCCTGGCTGCGGTAGTCCAGCTTGTCGCCGGAGAGCACGCCCTCCACGGAGGAGCAGCCGGCAAGTCCAAGAGCCAGCACCAGCGCGGACGGGACGACGAAACGGTTCATTTCAGGCATCGAAAACGCTGCCGCCGCGCGGCGGACGGTAAGTACGGACAAGAAGCGGGCCGAGCTCAGAGCAGGCCGCTGTCGCGCAGCGCCTGTTCCACCAGCGGCTGCGCCGCCTCGGACAGGCCGGTGAGCGGCAGCCGCAGCGCGCCGCCGCAGCGGCCCATGCGCGCCAGCGCCCATTTCACGGGAATCGGGTTGGGCTCGACGAAGAGCTGCTTGTGCAGCGGCAGCAGCTGCATGTGCAGCTCCACCGCACGGCGGGCGTCGCCGGCCATCGCGGCCTTGCACAGCTCGGCCATGGCGCGCGGCGCGACGTTGGCCGTGACGCTGACGTTGCCGTGGCCGCCGGCGAGCATCAGCGCGAAGGCGGTCGGGTCGTCGCCGGAGTAGATGCTGAAGCCCTTGGGGGCCTGCTTGATCAGCCAGGCGGCGCGGTCGATGTTGCCGGTGGCTTCCTTGATGCCGATGACGCCAGGCACCTGCGCCAGGCGCAGCACGGTGTCGTGCGCCATATCGGCCACGGTGCGGCCGGGCACGTTGTAGAGCACCACGGGGATGTCCACCGCCTCGGCGATGGCGCGGAAGTGGCGGTAGATGCCTTCCTGCGTGGGCTTGTTGTAGTAGGGCACCACCTGCAGCGTGCAGTCGGCGCCGACCTTGCGGGCGAACTCCGACAGCTCGATGGCTTCGCGCGTGGAGTTGGCGCCGGCGCCGGCCATGACAGGCACGCGGCCCGCGGCCTGCTCGACGGCCACGCGGATGATCTCGCAGTGCTCCTCCACCGACACGGTGGGCGACTCGCCCGTGGTGCCCACGACGCCGATGCAGTCGGTGCCCTCGGCGATGTGCCAGTCGATGAGGCTGCGCAGCGCGGCGTAGTCCACGCTGCCGTCCTCGTGCATGGGCGTGACCAGTGCGACGATGCTTCCGGTAATCGGTGTCATGGGAAAAAGAGGGAGGCTTCCTGGAATCGCGGGATTCTATCCGCGCCGTTTCATGCCCCTGCCACCCGGGGACTACAGCGGATGGCGCGCCGGCGCAGCCTCTGCCGAGCAAGGCGCGTCGCGCATGGCGGCAATGCGTTGCACGAAGCGGGGCGGACCGTCCAGGAAGCCGTCCTCGTAGGCTACCACGCGCAGGCCGCGAGCGGCCTCCAGCAGCTCGCCCGGTCGCAACAGGAAGTCCGGGCTGCGCGGCCGGCCCACCGTCTCGTTGCCCACGGCGAAGGTTTCATACAGCAGCACGCCGCCGTCGGCCAGGCTGTCCAGCAGCCGTGGCAGCAGCGGGCGCCACAGGTAGTTCGTCACCACCACCGCGCCGAAGCGCTCGCCGGGCAGCGGCCAGGGGCCGTTTTCGATGTCGGCCACCACCACGCGCGCCAGGCCGCGCAGCGGCGCGACGGCCTCGGCGTCGCGGTCCACCGCCACCACCTCGAAGCCCTGCTGCAGGAACCAGTGCACGTGGCGGCCGCCGCCGCAGGCTACGTCCAGCACGCTGCAGCCCGGGTGCAGCAGCGGCGTGAAGCGGCGGATCCAGGGCGAGGCGGCATCGGCGGGAGAAGAACCAGGGTGCATGGCGAAGGAGGTTTCAGGCAGGGAGTTCAGAAGCAGCTCCAGAGCTGGTTCGCGACGCTGAACACCATCGCGGGCCTGAGGTAGGCCGCGAAGACCAGCGCCAGCGCCAGCAGCGCCGCGGCCCAGGCCAGCAGGCGCTTGAAGCGGGCGATGCGCGGCGGCATGGAAAACCTGCCTTCAGGCCGCGCCGGAGGCCGTGGCTGCGGCGGGCCGCGCGATGGGCTGTTCGCGCACCGGCTGGTTCACGAGCGCCGCGAACACGCCCAGCGCCACCGCGATCCACCACACCACGTCGTAGCTGCCAGTGGCGTCATAGAGCTTGCCGCCCAGCCACACGCCCAGGAACGAGCCGAGCTGGTGGCTCAGGAACACGAAGCCGCCCAGCATCGAGAGGAAGCGCACGCCGAAGATCTGGGCGATGACGGCGTTGGTGGGTGGCACCGTGGACAGCCACAGCACGCCCATCACCGCGGAGAAGACGTAGACGCTCAGCGGCGACAGCGGCAGCGTCACGAAGGCCGTGATGGCCACCGCGCGCAGCGCGTAGATGGTCGAGAGGATGTGGCGCTTGGCCAGGCGCTGCCCCAGCACGCCGGCGGCGTAGGTGCCGAAGACGTTGAACAGCCCGATGAGCGCCAGCGCCGTGGTCGCCACCTGCGGCGCCAGCCCGTGGTCCTTGAGGTAGCTGGGCAGGTGCACGCCGATGAACACCACCTGGAAGCCGCACACGAAGTAGCCCGCGGTCAGCAGCTGGAAGCTGCGCGAGCCGAAGGCCTCCTTCAGCGCAGCGCCCATGCTCTGCTGCGGCATGCCGCTGCCCGCGGGCAGCGCGCGCGGCTCGCGCAGGCCGAAGGACAGCGGCACGATCGCCAGCGCCGCCGCACCCAGCACGAACAGCGCGTTCTGCCAGCCCAACCCGGCGATGAGGCCGTTCTCTACCGGCACCATCAGGAACTGGCCGAAGGAGCCCGCCGCCGCCGCCACGCCCATGGCCCAGCTGCGCTTCTCGGGCGCGACGTGGCGGCCAATGACGCCATAGATCACGGCGTAGGTGGTGCCCGACTGCGCCATGCCGATGAGCAGCCCGGCGCTGCCGGTGAAGGCGAGCCCGCTGGTGGACAGCGCCATCAGCACCAGCCCCAGCGCGTACAGCAGTGCCCCGGCGACGATCACGCGGAAGGCGCCGAAGCGGTCGGCCAGCATGCCGGCGAAGGGCCCGGCCAGGCCCCAGGCGAGGTTCTGCACCGCCAGCGCGAAGGCGAAGGTCTCGCGCGTCCAGCCGCGCTCGGCCGTCACCGGCTGCAGCCACAGCCCGAAGCCGTGGCGGATGCCCATGGACAGCGTGACGATGGCGGCGCCGCACAGCAGCACCTGGGTCATGGAAAGTCGCGACGCGGGAGCTGCTGAGTTCATAAAAAGGTGTGGAAAAGCCTGTTTAAAAACACAGGCCTGAAGCGGGGGTCCTTACAATTGTGCAATGGCGACCAAGAGCACCACCCCCGCTGCCGCTTACGGCGAAGGCTCCATCCGTGTCCTGAAGGGACTGGAGCCGGTCAAGCAACGGCCGGGCATGTACACCCGCACCGACAACCCGCTGCACATCGTGCAGGAAGTCATCGACAACGCCGCCGACGAGGCGCTGGCCGGCCACGGCAAGCGCATCGCCGTGACGCTGCATGCCGACGCCTCCGTCTCCGTGGAGGACGACGGCCGCGGCATCCCCTTCGGCCTGCACCCTGAAGAAAAGGTGCCGGTGCTGGAGATCGTGTTCACGCGGCTGCACGCCGGCGGCAAGTTCGACAAGGGTGCCGGCGGCGCCTACAGCTTCTCCGGCGGCCTGCACGGCGTGGGCGTGAGCGTGACCAACGCGCTGGCGACGCGGCTGCAGGTCGAGGTCTGGCGCGAGGGCAAGGCCGCGGCGCTGGCCTTCAGCGGCGGCGACGTGATCGAGCCGCTGGTGGTACGCAAGGCGGGCGCCTCCGAGAAGAAGGGCGGCACCCGCGTGCGCGTGTGGCCCGACGCGAAGTACTTCGAAAGCTCCGATCTGCCGCGCAACGAGCTCGTGCACCTGCTGCGCAGCAAGGCCGTGCTGATGCCCGGCGTGAGCGTGACGCTGCACATCGAGAAGAGCGGCGAGACGCTGGAGTGGCTCTACAAGGGCGGCCTGCGCGACTACCTGCAGCAGAGCCTGCCGGCCGATCCGCTGATCCCGCTGTTCGAGGGCGAGCGCTACGCCACCGCGGCCGAGACCGAGAACTTCGCCGAAGGCGAGGGCGCCGCCTGGTGCGTGGCCTTCACCGAAGAGGGCGGCACGCTGCGCGAGAGCTACGTCAACCTCATTCCCACCGTGGCCGGCGGCACGCACGAGGCGGGCCTGAAGGACGGCCTGTTCAACGCCGTCAAGGGCTTCGTGGAGCTGCACGGGCTGCTGCCCAAGGGCGTGAAGCTCATGCCCGAGGACGTGTTCTCGCGCGCGAGCTTCGTGCTGTCGGCCAAGGTGCTGGACCCGCAGTTCCAGGGCCAGACCAAGGAGCGGCTGAACTCGCGCGACGCGCTGCGGCTGGTGTCGGCCTTCGTGCGCCCGGCGCTGGAGCTGTGGCTGCACCAGCACGTGGAGCACGGCAAGAAGCTGGCGGAGCTGGTGATCAAGCAGGCGCAGACGCGCCAGCGCGCGGCGCAGAAGGTGGAGAAGAAGAAGGGCTCCGGCGTGGCCGTGCTGCCCGGCAAGCTCACCGACTGCGAGAGCCGCGACCTGACGCTCAACGAGCTGTTCCTGGTCGAGGGCGACAGCGCCGGCGGCAGCGCCAAGATGGGCCGCGACAAGGAGACGCAGGCGATCCTGCCGCTGCGCGGCAAGGTGCTCAACGCCTGGGAGGTCGAGCGCGACCTGCTGTTCAAGAACAACGAGATCCACGACATCGCGGTGGCGGTGGGCGTGGACCCGCACGGCCCCAACGACGACCCCGACCTCTCCGGGCTGCGCTACGGCAAGGTGTGCATCCTCTCGGACGCGGACGTGGACGGCTCGCACATCCAGGTGCTGCTGCTCACGCTCTTCTTCCGCCACTTCCCCAAGCTGATCGAGCGCGGCCACGTGTTCGTGGCCAAGCCGCCGCTGTTCCGCATCGACGCGCCCGCGCGCGGCAAGAAGCCCGCGGCCAAGCTCTACGCGCTGGACGAGGGCGAGCTGGAGGCGATGCTGGACAAGCTGCGCAAGGAAGGCGCTCGCGAGGGCTCGTGGACCATCAGCCGCTTCAAGGGCCTGGGCGAGATGAACGCCGAGCAGCTGTGGGAGACCACGCTCAACCCCGACACGCGCCGGCTGCTGCCCGCGGCCCTGGGCCAGCTCGACTTCGCTGCCACCACCGAGTGGCTGAGCAAGCTCATGGGCAAGGGCGAAGCCGCGGCGCGGCGCGAGCTCATGGAGCTGCATGGGGACGCGGTGGAAGTGGACGTCTGAAACGCAAGCGGTTTTTCCCGACTCAACCCATGGCGGCGGGTGCTGGGGCACCGTCGCCTTCGGCCTTCTAGGGCTGACGAAACAACAAGATGGACCAAAGCACGCTTGAATTCGACAGCGGCGCCGGCGGCGACAGTGCCGCGGGCGACGCCATCACCCTGGCGCACTACGCGCAGCAGGCCTACCTGGAGTACGCGCTCAGCGTGGTCAAGGGCCGCGCGCTGCCCGACGTGTGCGACGGCCAGAAGCCGGTGCAGCGCCGCATCCTGTACGCGATGCAGCGCATGGGGCTGTCCTTCACCACCGCCGCCGGGCCCAAGCCTGTCAAGAGCGCGCGCGTGGTGGGCGACGTGCTGGGCCGCTACCACCCGCACGGCGACACCGCGGCCTACGACGCGCTGGTGCGCATGGCGCAGGACTTTTCCCTGCGCTACCCGCTGATCGACGGCCAGGGCAACTTCGGCAGCCGCGACGGCGACGGCGCCGCCGCCATGCGCTACACCGAGGCGCGGCTGGCGCCCATCACGCGGCTGCTGCTCGACGAGATCGACGAGGGCACGGTGGAGCTGGTGCCCAACTACGACGGCTCCACTGCCGAACCCAGGCAGTTGCCCGCACGGCTGCCCTTCGTGCTGCTCAACGGCGCCTCCGGCATCGCCGTGGGCCTGGCCACCGAGGTGCCCAGCCACAACCTGCGCGAGGTGGCGGCGGCCACGGTGGCGCTGATCAAGAACGAGGCTCTGTCCGACGACGACCTCTTCGCGCTGCTGCCGGGCCCGGACTTCCCCGGCGGCGGCCAGATCATCAGCAGCCCGGCCGAGATCCGCGATGCCTACCTCTCGGGCCGCGGCAGCCTCAAGGTGCGCGCGCGCTGGAAGGTCGAGGACCTGGCCCGCGGCCAGTGGCAGATCGTGGTCACCGAGCTGCCGCCGGGCGCCAGCGCGCAGAAGGTGCTCGAAGAGATCGAGGAGCTGACCAACCCCAAGGTCAAGACCGGCAAGAAGGCCCTGACCGCCGAGCAGCTGCAGCTCAAGCAGACCGTGCTGGGCGTGCTGGACGCGGTGCGCGACGAGTCCAGCAAGGACTCCCCGGTGCGCCTGGTGTTCGAGCCCAAGAGCCGCACCGTGTCGCAGCAGGAGTTCATGACCGTGCTGCTGGCGCACACCAGCCTCGAAGGCGGCGCGCCCATGAACCTGACCATGGTCGGCGCCGACGGGCGGCCCACGCAGAAGAGCCTGCGCCAGGTGCTGCTGGAGTGGATCGGCTTCCGCGTGGACACGGTGCAGAAGCGCACCCGCCATCGCCTGGACAAGGTGCTGGACCGCATCCACGTGCTGGAAGGCCGGCAGCTGGTGCTGCTCAACATCGACGAGGTCATCCGCATCATCCGCCACGCCGACGAGCCCAAGGCGGCGCTGATCGAGCGCTTCCGCTTGAGCGACCGGCAGGCGGAGGACATCCTCGAAATCCGGCTGCGCCAGCTGGCGCGGCTGGAGGCGATCAAGATCGAGCAGGAGCTCAAGGCATTGCGCGCCGAGCAGGAGAAGCTGGAGAACATCCTGGGCTCGCCGGCGTCGTTGCGGCGCACCGTCGTCAAGGAGATCGAGGCCGATGCCAAGGCCTTCGGCGACGACCGCCGCACGCTGATCCAGGCCGACAAGCGCGCCAGCGTCGAGCTCAAGGTGGCCGACGAGCCGGTGACGGTGGTGGTGAGCCTCAAGGGCTGGGTGCGCGCGCTCAAGGGCCACGAGATCGACGCCGCCACGCTGGGCTTCAAGGCCGGCGACTCGCTCTACGGCGTCTTCCCCTGCCGCAGCGTGGACACGCTGCTGGTGTTCGGCAGCGCGGCCAAGGGCAGCGGGCGGGTGTACTCGGTGGCGGTGTCGCAGCTGCCGGGCGGGCGCGGCGACGGCGTGCCCATCACCAGCCTGATCGAGCTGGAAGCCGGCACACAGCCGGCGCACTACTTCGCGGGCAATGCCGCCACCACGCTGCTGCTGGCGCACACCGGCGGCTTCGGCCTGATGGCACGCGTGAGCGACCTGCAGGGCCGCAACCGCGCGGGCAAGGCCTTCCTCACGCTGGAGGACAACGAGCGGCTGCTGCCGCCGGCGGTGGTGCTGCCCAACCACAAGCAGGTCGCCTGCCTGAGCCTGGACGGGCGGCTGCTGGTGTTCGCGCGCGAGGAGCTGAAGCTGCAGCCCGGTGGCGGGCGCGGGCTGATCCTGATGGAGGTCGATGCCAAGGAGCCGCTGCTGTCGGCGGCCACTTTCGGCGACATGCTCACCGTCATCGGCAGTGGCCGCGGCGGCAAGGCCAAGGAGGAGACACTGCGCTGGTCCGGTGTCGCGTCCTACCAGGCCAAGCGCGCCAAGCGCGGGCGCAAGGCCGAGGGCTTCGTGAAGGTGCTGCGCGTGGTCGGCTGATGCCGCACCCGGTGCCCGCGCCGCGCGCGGGCACCGGTTACCGCCGGTTGCCACGACGCGGCCCTGTGGTGGTTTGGAGCGTGAATTCGTGACGCTCGCCCCTGCATGCGTGCCGGGCTCTTGGCCTACAGTCCCCGCAATTCAAATAAACGGGGACACACTGCCGGCGTATGGATGTGCAGTTTCAATACCGGGAGGCATTTTCCCGGAACGTCGGATGGGTGACGCACGCGGAGCAGAATCTGCTGCGCGGCAAAAAGGTCGCCATTGCCGGGATGGGTGGTGTGGGCGGGGTGCATTTGCTGACGCTGGCACGCCTGGGTATCGGCGCCTTCCATATTGCCGACTTCGACGCCTTCGATCTCGTCAATTTCAACCGCCAAGTCGGCGCCACCATGAGCAGCCTGGGACAGCCCAAGGCGCAGGTGCTGCGGACCATGGCGCTGGACGTCAACCCGGAACTGGATCTGCGGGTATTTGGCGAGGGCGTGGCCGCCGGGAACATCGATGCTTTTCTGGATGGCGTCGATTTATATATTGATGGGTTGGATTTCTTCGCTTTTTCGGCGCGTCGCCTGGTTTTCGAGGCCTGCCGGGTAAAAGGTATTCCGGCCTGCACGGCGGCACCGCTGGGCATGGGGGCGGCGGTATTGAACTTCATGCCGGGCGGCATGTCCTTCGAGGATTATTTCGGTTGGGGTGATTTACCGGACGCGGAAAAGGCGCTGCGCTTCTTGGTCGGCCTGGCGCCCGCGGGTTTGCATGGGGCTTATTTGGTGGACCCGTCGGCGGCCAATTTCGCCGAGCAGCGGGGGCCTTCGACCATCATCGGTTGCCAGTTGGCCGCCGGGATGGCGGCGACCGAGAGCCTGAAGATCCTTCTCAAGCGCGGCAAGGTCTGGGCCGCGCCGCACGGGCTGCATTTCGATGCCTACCGCAACCGCTTCGTGCGCACCTGGCGGCCGGGCGGCTACCGCCACCCGCTGCAGCGCCTGGCGGCCCTGGTCGGCCGCCGCCGCCTGGGCGCGGTGGCCGGAGCGCGCCATGCCGGCTGAAGCGAAGCTGCGCGCCGTGCTGGAGCTCGCGCGCTGGGCGCCCAGCGGCGACAACACCCAGCCCTGGCGCTTCGAGGTGTGCGGCGAGCGCGAGGTGGTGGTGCACGGCTTCGACACCCGCGCGCATTGCGTCTATGACCTCGACGGCCATGCCAGCGAGCTGTCGCTGGGCGCGCTGCTGGAAACCATGGCCGTCGCCGCCACCGGGCAGGGCTGGGCCATGCAGGCGCAGCGCCGCGCCGAGGCGCCGCATGGAAGACCGACTTTCGAGGTCCGCTTCGAGCCTGATGCGGGCATCCGTCCGGACGAGTTGATCGGCTCCATCGCGTCGCGCAGCGTGCAGCGCCGCGCCATGCGCACGCGGCGGCTGGCGGCGGCGGAGAAGCAGGCGCTGGAAGCCGCGGTGGCGCCGCACTACCGCCTGCTGTGGCGCGAGCGCATGTCCGAGCGGCTGGACATGGCGCGGCTGCTGAGCGCCGTGGCGCAGGTGCGGCTGAGCATGCCCGAGGCCTGGCGCGTGCATCGCGAGGGCATCGAATGGAATGCGCGCTACAGCACCGACCGCATGCCGGACCAGTCCCTCGGCGTGGATGCGCTCACGCGCCGGCTCATGCGTTTCGTGTTGGGGCGCTGGGAGCGCGTGCGCTTCTTCAACCGCTACCTGGCCGGCACGGCCATGCCGCGGCTGCAGATGGACCTGATTCCCGGACTGGCCTGCGGAGCGCATTTCGCACTGGTGGCCGCGCGCGAGCCGCGCACGATCGACGACCACGTGGCCGCCGGACGCGCCATGCAGCGCTTCTGGCTCACGGCCACGCGGCTGGGGCTGTCGCTGCAGCCGGCCATGGCGCCGTTGATCTTCGCGCGCTACCTGCGCGAGGGGCGCCGGTTCTCGGCGGAGCCCGGCATGGAGGCCGCCGCCGCGCAGGCGGTACGGCGGCTGGAGGCGCTGCTGGGCCCGCAGGCGCTGCGGGCGGCGGTGTTCATGGGCCGCATCGGCGAAGGGCCGGTGCCGCGCAGCCGCTCGCTGCGGCTGCCGCTGCAGCAGCTGGAGGGCGTGGAGGGCTGATCAGCGCTTCTTGCGCGGCCGCGGGCGCGAGATCACCAGCTGCGTGCCGCAGAGGTGGTCGTGCCAATACTGGCGCCGCGGCTGCAGCAGCGCCAGCAGCGCGTAGGCCAGGGCACCCGCCGCCAGCAGCCCGAAGATCGCGCCGCTGGATTGCAGCCGCGCCAGCCAGGCCGCGATGAGCGCCGGCAGGAACCACAGCCAGCTCGCCAGGTAGCGGCACAGTGCGCGCTTGGGCGTCACGGGGAGGCCCTGCGCATCGACCAGCCGGATGTGCCAGGCCTTCATGGCCACGGTCTGGCCGCCGTAGATCCAGAAGCCGATGAAGTACAGGCCCAGCACCACGAACAGGAAGGCCTGCATCCCGTGCTGGCCCTGCAGCGCGTGGCGCTGCTGGGTCAGCGTCGAATAGAGAAAGCCGGCCAGCATCAGCACGCCGAACAGCAGCACACCTTCATAGACCAGGCAGGCCAGGCGGCGCGGCAGGCTGGGCGTCTGCAGCGCGGTGGAAGCGAGGGCGGTCACGGGCGCTTGGCCGCCTGGGAAGCAGCGGGTTCGACGACGGTGGCGGCGGCTTGCGCGCCGCGCTTGGGCAGCAGGGTGTTCTTGTCCACGAAAGTCGGCGTGGCGGCCATCTTCGGCAGCCCGGGTTGCTGGTGCAGCGGCGGCGCGGGCGTGCGCGTGACGCTGGTGGTGGTGGCGCCGGGTGCGACCTGGATCTGCGTCGGTCCTACCGGCTTGAGCACGGGCGGTGTGCTGGGCACGCGCACGATGGTGGATTTGGGCGCCACGTCGGCGCTCGGCGGCACGGAGCGCGCCGGTTCGGGCGTGGCGCGCTTGGCCAACTCGCGCTTCTGCTCGGCCGGCAAGGCCTGGTAGGCCTCCCAGCTGGCCTGGCGGTCCTGCGGGCTGAGCTGGCGTATTTCCTGGAACTGCACGCGCGCGCGGCCACGCTCTTCGGGCGTCATGCGCGCCCACTCGTTCATGCGCTGCTGCACGCGCTGCTGCTCCTCGGCGGAGAGGCCGGGGAAGCGCATGGCGATCTCCACCCACTTGCGCTGGCGACCGGGATCGATGCTGTCCCAGTCGCGCTGCAGCGGCGCCAGCGTGGCGCGCTGTGCCGGGGTCAGTGACGACCAGGAGGCCGAGCGCTGCTGCGCCGGCTTGGCTGTCACGGGCGCGCTCACTCGCGGCTGCGTGGGTGTCGTGGGTGCGGCCGTGTTCTGGGCCAGCGCTACGGCGGCGCAGGCCAGCCCTGGCAAGGCCAGCAGGAGCGGGCGGCAGCGGCGCAGGTTCATTGCTCTGCGGTCACGGGTTCTGCTGCTTGCGCAGGAACTCGAAGAAGCCCGGGTCGCTGTAGGCCGTGGGCGGCAGATCGTCCACCAGCAGCTCGGCGTCGATCTGCGCCGCGGCCTCGATCTGGGCATGGGTCTGGTTCCAGTGGATCAGCGCCAGCCCGCCCAACAACACCACCAGCGGCAGAGCCGCGGACACGGCGCGCTGGAACCAGCCGGCACGCGGCTCACCGCCGTCACCCAGGGCCAGCGTCGATCCCATGGCGTACACGCTCGGCGCGGCTGCGGCCACCGGCGCCGTGCGGCGCCGCGCCCGCTCCAGCGCCTGCTGGCGCGCGAATCGCAACCGCTCCTCGATGGCATGCGGCTGGCGTTGCGCCTGCTCGCTCAGGCGCGCGGTCACGCGCAGCGCGAAGCGGGCTTCGAGCGCCTGCGCGTCAAGCGGGGGCGGGAGGGATCGGGAGTGATTCATGGCGCAATACCTTTGGCGCGCAGAGCCTTGGCCAACGCATGCACTGCCCTGGAGCAGTGCGTCTTCACACTGCCCTCAGAGCAGCCCATGACGGCTGCGGTTTCGGCGACATCGAGTTCCTCCCAGTAACGCAGCAGGAACGCCTCTCGTTGACGTGCTGGCAACAAAGCAACTTCTTGTTCGATCACTTGCAGCATCTGTGCCCGCGAGGCCTCGGCGTCGGCGCCCTCGGCGCCCATGCTGCCGTCCTGCGTTTCGAGCAGCTCCAGCAGGTCGAAGTCCTCGTCGCCGCTGCCCTCGAAGCCCGAGAAGTTGGTCTCCACCGCCGAGCGCACCTTGCGGCGGCGGAACCAGTCCATGGTGGCGTTGGAGAGGATGCGCTGGAACAGCAGCGGCAGCTCCGCGGCGGGCCGGTCCGCGTACTTCTCCGCCAGCCGGATCATCGCGTCCTGCACGATGTCCAGCGCCGCGTCCTCGTCACGGACGCTGTAGGCGGTGCGCTTGAAGGCACGCTTTTCGACGCTGGCTAGAAAGTCGGAGAGTTCTTTGTCAGAGGCCAAGAGGGAAGGGCCGGCGGCGGCAAAACGCGCGCGATTATGCCTGCGCTGTGGCAGGGGCCCACGATCCGTCAAGACCCTGTCGCAGCGGTGATGCCATAATCACGGGCTCGCACAACGCTCTTTGGTCTCAAGCCGCCGCCCGATCCCGGGTGTCTCGTTTTTGACCGCGCAGGTTCCGAATCCGCCCCACAAGGGCGCGAGGAGGGACACCGATGGTTTTTCGTCAGAGAAAATCGCAAAGGTTCTCCATGGACATGTCTGCCGCGGAAGTCAAGGGTGCCCTCCGGGCCCAGCCGCAATCCCCCTCCGCCGAGCTCAACGGCTCCGAAATCCTCGTCCGCAGCTTGCAGGCCGAGGGCGTCAAGTACCTCTGGGGCTATCCCGGCGGCTCGGTGCTCTACATCTACGACGCGCTGTACAAGCAGGACAGCATCCAGCACGTGCTGGTGCGCCACGAGCAGGCGGCCGTGCACGCGGCCGACGGCTATGCGCGCGCCACCGGCGAGGTGGGCGTTGCACTGGTGACCTCCGGTCCGGGCGTGACCAATGCCGTCACCGGCATCGCCACCGCCTACATGGATTCGATCCCGATGGTGATCATCACCGGGCAGGTGCCCACGGCCGCGATCGGCCTGGACGCCTTCCAGGAGTGCGACACCGTGGGCATCACGCGTCCCGTCGTCAAGCACAACTTCCTGGTCAAGGACGTGCGCGACCTGGCGCTGACGCTGAAGAAGGCCTTCCACATTGCCCGTACCGGCCGCCCCGGCCCGGTGGTCGTGGACATCCCGAAGGACGTGTCGCTGAAGACGGCGCCGTTCAGCTATCCCGACAAGGTCGAGATGCGCTCCTACAACCCGGTGCGCAAGGGCCATGGCGGGCAGATCCGCAAGGCGGTGCAGTTGCTGCTGCAGGCCAAGCGCCCGTACATCTACAGCGGCGGCGGCGTGGTGCTGGCCAACGCGGCGGCCGAGCTGCGCGAGCTGGCCGACCTGCTGGGCTATCCCTGCACCAACACGCTCATGGGCCTGGGCGCCATTCCCGCGAGCGATCCGAAGTTCCTGGGCATGCTGGGCATGCACGGCACCTACGAGGCCAACATGACCATGCAGCACTGCGACGTGCTGCTGGCCGTGGGCGCGCGCTTCGATGACCGCGTGATCGGCAACCCGGCGCACTTCGCGTCGGTGGAACGCAAGATCGTCCACGTGGACATCGACCCGTCGTCGATCTCCAAGCGCGTGAAGGTGGACATCCCCATCGTCGGCGACGTCAAGGAAGTGCTGCAGGAGCTCATTGCCCAGATCCGCGAGGCCCAGCAGCGCCCCGACCAGCAGGCGCTGGCGCACTGGTGGAGCCAGGTCAACGGCTGGCGCCAGCGCGAATGCCTGGCCTACAAGAACAGCTCCGAGGTCATCAAGCCGCAGTACGTGGTGCAAAAGCTCGCCGAGCTCACCCGCGGGCGCGATACCTACATCACCTCCGACGTGGGCCAGCACCAGATGTTCGCGGCCCAGTTCTACGGCTTCGAGGAGCCGCGGCGCTGGATCAACTCCGGCGGCCTGGGCACCATGGGCGTGGGCCTGCCCTACGCCATGGGCATCAAGCTGGCCAAGCCCGAGAGCGACGTGTTCTGCATCACGGGCGAAGGCTCGATCCAGATGTGCATCCAGGAGCTCTCGACCTGCCAGCAGTACAAGACGCCGGTCAAGGTCATCTCGCTCAACAACCGCTACCTGGGCATGGTGCGGCAGTGGCAGGAGCTCGATTACGAGGGCCGCTACTCGCACAGCTACATGGACGCGCTGCCCGACTTCGTCAAGCTCGCCGAGGCCTATGGCCACGTGGGCCTGAAGATCGAGCGTCCGGCGGACGTGGAACCGGCGCTGCGCGAGGCCATCCGCCTCACCGACCGCACCGTGTTCCTCGACATCCGCACCGACCCGACCGAGAACGTCTGGCCGATGGTCAAGGCGGGCAAGGGCATCAGCGAGATGCTCCTGGGCTCCGAAGACCTGTAAGGCAAGCCGCACCGGCGCTGCAGCCGGCGCGGGGCAGGGCGTTACCGCGTCCTGTCCCGGCGCCGGCGAGGCCCCGGTCAGCACTGAACCTCATCCCCTGACTTCGAACGCGGGGCCACGGCCCGGCAGTTACCGCTGCCGGCGCTCAGGAGCCCCGAAGGACGAAACGCCATGAAGCACATCATTGCCCTGCTGCTGGAGAACGAGCCCGGCGCCCTCTCGCGCGTGGTCGCACTGTTCTCCGCGCGCGGCTACAACATCGAGAGCCTGACCGTGGCGCCCACCGAGGACGCCTCGCTCTCGCGCATGACCATCGTCACCACCGGCAGCGACGAGGTCATCGAGCAGATCACCAAGCACCTGAACCGCCTCATCGAGGTCGTGAAGGTGGTGGACCTCACGGAGGGCAGCTACATCGAGCGCGAGCTGATGCTCGTGAAGGTGCGCGCCGTGGGCAAGGAGCGCGAGGAGATCAAGCGCACCGCCGACATCTTCCGCGGCCACATCGTGGACGTCACCGACAAGAGCTACACCGTGGAGCTCACCGGCGACGGCAGCAAGCTCGACGCCTTCCTGCAGGCGCTGGACCGCAGCGCCATCCTGGAGACGGTGCGCACCGGTGCCAGCGGCATCGGCCGCGGCGAGCGCATCCTGCGCGTGTGAGTCCGCGCGCCCAACCGGACTTTTCCCCTGTGAAGCGTGAAGAGTGAAGGGTGAGCGGGGGCCGCCGTGCCATCCGTCCCTTGCTGTTCCAGCGTCCCACGCTTCACGTCTCACCCTTCACGCCTTCGAGAACCCCACTAGGAAGCACCACATGAACGTCTACTACGACAAGGACGCGGACCTGAGCCTGATCAAGGGCAAGAACGTCACCATCATCGGCTACGGTTCGCAGGGCCACGCCCACGCGCAGAACCTCAACGACAGCGGCGTGCGCGTCACGGTGGGCCTGCGCCGCGGCGGCGCGTCCTGGACCAAGGCCGAGAAGGCCGGCCTGAAGGTGGCCGAGATCGCCGACGCGGTCAAGGAAGCCGACGTGGTCATGATCCTGCTGCCCGACGAGCAGATCGCCGCCGTCTACAACGCCGAAGTGGCCCCCAACCTGAAGCCCGGCGCCTCGCTGGCCTTCGCCCACGGCTTCAACGTCCACTACGGCCAGGTCGTGCCGCGCGAGGACGTGGACGTGTGGATGGTCGCCCCCAAGGCCCCCGGCCACACCGTGCGCTACACCTACACGCAAGGTGGCGGCGTGCCGCACCTGATCGCCGTGTACCAGGACAAGACCGGCCGTGCCCGTGACCTGGCCCTGTCCTACGCCGCGGCCAACGGCGGCGGCAAGGCCGGCATCATCCAGACCAACTTCCGCGAAGAGACCGAGACCGACCTGTTCGGCGAGCAGGCCGTGCTGTGCGGCGGTACCGTGGAGCTGATCAAGGCCGGCTTCGAGACGCTGGTGGAAGCCGGCTACGCGCCCGAGATGGCCTACTTCGAGTGCCTGCACGAGCTCAAGCTGATCGTGGACCTGATCTACGAAGGCGGCATCGGCAACATGAACTACTCGATCTCCAACAACGCCGAGTACGGCGAGTACGTCACCGGCCCGCGCGTGGTGACCGAGGAGACCAAGAACGCCATGCGCCAGTGCCTGAAGGACATCCAGACCGGCGAATACGCCAAGAGCTTCATCCTGGAGAACAAGGCCGGCGCCCCGACCCTGATCTCCCGCCGCCGCCTGACTGCCGAGCACCCGATCGAGCAAGTGGGCGAGAAGCTGCGCGCCATGATGCCCTGGATCAAGGCCAACAAGATGGTGGACAAGAGCCGCAACTGATGCCGGCTTGATCCCTGCAAAGGCCGCCGCGTGCGGCCTTTTTCTTTGGCTCTGCCGTGCCGCGACTTCGCGGACGATATGCCCTCAAGCTTCTGCAGCAGACGGGCCGGGACTAAAATTGCTGATTGGGGCGTGAAAATTCCGCGACTACAGCTCCAGGCTCTTTCTGCAGCCCTGTCGAATCCGCCGCAAATGTATGCTTGCGGTGCCGGCGGCACAGATGATGAGCGCGGGCGGTGCAATGGCTGTGCCGGCGCTGTTTGGTGGCGCCGCAGGGTTTTGCCAATATGTGGTATTCCTGGCGCGCACTGCGGTGCCGTCGCTTGAAAATGGGTGGTGCATGGACGGCGGTTCTTCTCCGATGTCGGCATTCAAGAGTCGGGGTGGTGTGGCTCGGATATTCAGGGCCTTCGGTTATTCACTCTCGGGCTTGGCGGCTGCTTTCCGATTCGAAAGCGCCTTCCGGCAGGAGCTGATGTTGATTGCCATCGTGGTGGGGCTGGCCCTCGTGGCGAAGCTGCCGGCCATCGAATGGGTGATGCTGGTGATGAGCATGGGCTTCGTGCTGGTTACCGAGTTGCTCAATTCCGCCCTGGAAGCGGTGGTGGACCGCGTGTCGCTGGAACGGCATCCCCTGTCCGGACGCGCCAAGGACATTGCCAGTGCCGCGGTGCTCATCAGCATGGGCTGCCTCGCCTTTACTTTCATTGTCCTGGTTCTTCCCCGGCTGGGCGTGGTGCTGGGTCTGCTCAAGTGAGCTCGCTGTGAGGCAGCAGAGGCCTGCGCTCGAATTGGCATATGAATCTTTGATTTGAAGAAATGAATGCTTTTGGCTTGTCAAGAGATTCGGTTGGATCGATGGCTGGCTAGTTCGGGAGCTTTTTGTGGTGAGTGGTGGCGGCTGGGTCTTGGTTGTTCGTAATCGATTCTCTGGTTTTGATGAGTGCCGGCCAGGTATGCTTCAGTAAGGAAATTTTGGTTTTGGATATTAAATTGCCTGGCTGATAAGCTGTAGTGGGCTTGCTATGGTTGTTTGAATTCGCCTGCAGGTTCTCGCGACGTAAAAACATCTGTTGGTTGCCGTGGCAAGGTGGTTTATTGGTGGGCATGCCGTGCCGGCTGGGGCGGGGGTGACTTCGGTTATCCTTTGAGGTTTCCAAAATCAAACCCTGGGGCTTGCGAGGCTTCGCTGCTCCCACGCTGCATGAGTGACTTGAACCGCGACGACGCCGAGGCCGTTGAGGCCAGCGAGGCGTTGGACCCCGTGCGCCCGCGCCGCAAGGGCATCTACATCCTGCCCAACCTGTTCACGCTGGCGGCGCTGTTCGGCGGCTTCTACGCCGTGGTGATGGCGATGAACGGGCGCTTCGAGCAGGCGGCCATCGGCATCTTCTGCGCGGCGGTGCTCGACAGCCTGGACGGCCGCGTGGCGCGCATGACCAACACGCAGAGCGCCTTTGGCGAGCAGATGGACAGCCTCTCCGACATGGTGAGCTTCGGCGCGGCGCCGGCGCTCATCGTCTACGAGTGGGCGCTCAAGGGCCTGGGCAAGCCGGGCTGGATCGCGGCCTTCGTCTATTGCGCGGGCGCGGCGCTGCGGCTGGCGCGTTTCAACACCAACATCGCCGTGGTGGACAAGCGTTTCTTCCAAGGCCTGCCCAGCCCGGCGGCAGCGGCGCTGATCATTGGTTTCATCTGGGTGATGGACAACGCTGGCTGGCGCGAGGCGTGGAGCGTGAACTGGCTGTGCTGGAGCGCCTTCGGGCTGACGCTGTACGCGGGGCTGACCATGGTCACCAACGTGCCCTTCTACAGCTTCAAGGACGTGAACTTCAAGCGCACGGTGCCCTTCATCGTCATCGTGGCCATCGCACTGGGCATTGCGGTGATCACGCTGCACCCGCCGCTGGTGCTGTTCGGGCTCTTCGTCGTGTACGGTTTCTCGGGCTACGCGGTGTACGCCTACAAGCGCAGCAAGGGCCGCCCGGTGAGCGTGATCGCCACCTCCACCGACGAGCCCGACGAGGCCGGGCTGCACCGCTGATCGCTGTGCCAGGCGGCCGCGTGTGGCGCGTTGCACGCTATGGCCGCGATAAGCAACCCCCTTTGGGGTGACCCCGGAGGGGCGTGCTATATTGAATCGATGTCGTCCCGCGCCACCGCCCTGTCTCTACTGCTGCTAGGAGTGCCGCGGGCGCGCTGATCGACTTCGTCTTTCCTACGGATCAACGGCCCGCCAGCGTCTCGCAGCGGGCCGTTTGCTTTTTCCGTGGCTGCGAGGCATCCCTTCCCAGGAGTTTCCATGCCGATGTTGCTTGACCCCGCCAAGAAGTACCGTGCCTTCGCGCCCGTGCGACTGACCAACCGCACCTGGCCGGACGCGGTGCTGACCCGTGCGCCGGTGTGGTGCAGCGTGGACCTGCGCGACGGCAACCAGGCGCTGATCGAGCCCATGGACCCGGCGCGCAAGATGCGCCTGTTCAGCGCGCTGGTGGACATCGGCTTCAAGGAAATCGAGGTTGGCTTCCCCTCGGCGTCACAGGCGGACTTCGATTTCGTGCGCCAGCTCATCGAGCAGGATCTGATCCCTGCGGACGTCACGATCCAGGTGCTCACGCCGGCGCGTGAGGAGCTGATTCGCCGCACCTTCGAGGCACTGGCCGGTGTGCCGCGCGCCATCGTTCACGTCTACAACGCCACCGCGCCGCTGATGCGCCGCGTGGTGCTGGGGCTGGACGAGGATGGCATCGTGGCGCTGGCCGCGAGCCACGCGCGGCTGATCCGGCAGCTGGCCCAGGAGCGGCCTGAAACGGCCTGGACCTTCCAGTATTCGCCCGAGATGTTCTCCGGCACCGAGCTGGCGTTCAGCAAGCGCGTGGTCGATGCCGTCACCGCCGAGTGGGCGCCCACGGCCGAGCGCAAATGCATCGTCAACCTGCCGTCCACCGTCGAGCACTCGACGCCCAACGTCTTCGCCGACATGGTCGAGTGGATGCACCGCCACCTGGAGCGGCGCGATGCGATCGTGCTGTCGGTGCACCCGCACAACGACCGTGGCACCGGCACCGCCGCGGCGGAGCTGGCGCTGATGGCCGGCGCCGACCGGCTGGAAGGCTGCCTCTTCGGCAACGGCGAGCGCACCGGCAACCTCGACATCGTCAACGTCGCGCTCAACCTCTACACGCAAGGTGTGTCGCCAAACCTGGACTTCTCGGACATCGACGACATCCGCCGCACCGTCGAGCACTGCAACCAGCTGCCGGTGCCGGCGCGGCACCCTTATGTGGGCGACCTGGTCTACACCTCCTTCTCCGGCTCGCACCAGGACGCGATCAAGAAGGCCTTCGCCGCGCGCCGCGACGGCGATGTCTGGGACATGCCCTACCTGCCCATCGACCCGCAGGACCTGGGCCGCAGCTACGAGGCGGTGATCCGCGTCAACAGCCAGTCGGGCAAGGGCGGCATCTCGTACCTCCTGGAGAAGGAGTACGGCCTGGCGCTGCCGCGGCGGCTGCAAATGGAGTTCAGCCGCCGCGTGCAGGCGGTGATGGACACCGAGGGCCGCGAGCTCAGCGCCGCCGACCTGTGGGCGCTGTTCGACCGCGAGTACCGCCTGGAGCGCGTGGCGCTGGGCGCGGTGCGGCTGGAGGAGGCGGACGGCGGCCGCATGCGCGTGCAGGCGCAGGCCACGCTCGAAGGCCAGGCGCTGGTGCTGCACGGCGAGGGCAACGGCCCGGTGGATGCCTTCGTGACCGCACTGCGCGCACACACCCATGCCGACGTGCAGGTGCTGGACTATCACGAGCATGCGCTGGGCGCGGGTGCGCAGGCACGCGCGGCCGCCTACATCGAGCTGCGCGTGGGTGCGCAGGTGCTCTTTGGCGCCGGCATCGACGCCAACATCGTCAACGCCTCGCTCAAGGCGCTGCTGTCGGGACTGGCGCGCGCCGGTGTCGCGGCAGGCCCTGCGGTGGTGCAGGAACAGGCTGCCTGAAGGAGACAAGGCCATGAGCGACAAGCTGATCATCTTCGACACCACCTTGCGTGACGGCGAGCAGTCGCCCGGCGCGTCCATGACCCGCGACGAGAAGCTGCGCATCGCGCGCCAGCTGGAGCGGCTGCGCGTGGACGTGATCGAGGCGGGCTTCGCCGCCGCCAGCCCCGGCGACTTCGAGGCCGTGCGCACCATCGCCTCGCACATCCGCGAGGCGACCGTGTGCTCGCTGGCGCGCGCCAACGACCGCGACATCTCGCGCGCGGCCGAGGCGCTCAAGGACGCGCCGCGCTCGCGCATCCACACCTTCATCGCCACCAGCGAGCTCCACATGGAGAAGAAGCTGCGCATGACGCGCGAGCAGGTGCTGGAGCAGGCGCGGCTGGCGGTGCGCTTCGCGCGCAACCTGTGCCCGGACATCGAGTTCTCGCCCGAGGACGGCTACCGCTCCGATCCGGACTTCCTGTGCCGCGTGCTGGAGGCGGTGATCGAGGAGGGCGCCACCACCATCAACGTGCCCGACACCGTCGGCTACGCCATTCCCGAGCTCTACGGCAACTTCATCCGCATGCTGCGCGAGCGCGTGCCCAACGCGGACAAGGCGGTGTGGTCGGTGCACTGCCACAACGACCTGGGCATGGCGGTGGCCAATTCCCTGGCCGGCGTGAAGATCGGCGGCGCGCGCCAGGTGGAATGCACCATCAACGGCCTGGGCGAGCGCGCGGGCAACACGTCGCTGGAAGAAGTCGTGATGGCCGTGAGGACGCGGCGCGACCACTTCGGGCTGGAGGTGGGCATCGACACCACGCAGATCGTGCCGGCCTCGCGTCTGGTGGCGCAGACCACGGGCTTCGTGGTGCAGCCCAACAAGGCGGTGGTGGGCGCCAATGCCTTTGCGCATGCCAGCGGCATCCACCAGGACGGCGTGCTCAAGGCGCGCGACACCTACGAAATCATGCGCGCCGAAGACGTGGGCTGGAGCGCCAACAAGATCGTGCTGGGCAAGCTCTCGGGCCGCAATGCCTTCCGCCAGCGGCTGCAGGAGCTGGGCGTGGAGCTGGAGTCCGAATCCGAGCTCAACGCCGCCTTTGCACGCTTCAAGGATCTGGCCGACCGCAAGAGCGAGATCTTCGACGAAGACATCATCGCGCTGCTGGGTGATGAAAGCGTTACCAGCGAACACGAATATTACCGTTTACTTTCGTTGGCCCAGCGTTCTGAAACCGGTGAACGACCCTTCGCCCGTGTGGTGTTCGCCGCCGGTGAGCAGGAGCACCATGCAGAAAGCGAAGGCAATGGACCGGTGGATGCCAGCCTCAAAGCCATCGAATCGAAAGTAAGAAGTGGTGCGGAACTGTTGCTGTATTCGGTCAATGCCATCACCTCGGGCAGCACAGAATCCCAGGGCGAGGTGACGGTGCGGCTGCAGCTCGGTGGCCGGGTGGTCAACGGTGTCGGGGCCGACCCTGACATCGTCATCGCTTCGGCCAAGGCCTATCTGTCGGCGCTGAACAAGCTCCACAGCCAGGCCGAGCGCGTGGCGGCACAAGGCTAGCAAGGGGTGCGGCTGGCCAGCATGGACCGAGGCATGTGCAAGCTCAACTTGAGGAAGTTGCTCTAAGTTTTTGATATTGCATATGTTTTTGCCCTCCTTTAAACTCTGTGGCCCCCGCAGTCCGGAAGCTTGACCGTGCGTCGCTTTAACAATCTCCGCCTGATGACTTGGTCGCTGGCCGTGCTGGCCAGCACGGCTTTGTTGCAACCCTTCGACGTTGAAGCGGCTGGGCGAAAACCGGCGCGCAAAGCGCCGGCGCGTGTCGAGGCGAAGGTGGAAAAGTCCAAGGTGGTGCGCACGGTGCTAGCGCGTCGCAGTGCACCGGAGGTTGAAGCTGCGCCGGCCAGGCTGTCCTTCGGCCACATCTATGGCCTGCATGGCACCAGCGATCCGCTGGACCTGAAGTCCAGCGTCGCCTTGGTGATGGACCAGGACACCAACGAGGTCCTGTTCAGCAAGAACCCGCAGGCTGTGCTGCCCATCGCCTCCATCACCAAGCTGATGACGACCCTGGTGGTGACCGAGGCGCAGCAGCCACTGGACGAAGTGCTGACGATCACTGAGGAAGACGTCGACACCGAGAAAAACAGCAGCTCGCGTCTGGCCGTGGGCACCAAGCTGACACGCGACGAGATGCTGCACTTGGCGTTGATGGCGTCCGAGAACCGCGCCGCCAATGCGCTCGGCCGCCACTATCCGGGCGGGCTGGAGGCCTTCGTGGCCGCCATGAACCGCAAGGCGCGCGAGCTGGGCATGAACGACACCCACTACGCCGAACCCACGGGGCTGTCCAGCCGCAACCAGTCCAGCGCGCGTGACTTGGCGGCGCTGGTCAAGTACGCGCACGGCAACCAAATCCTGCGCGAGTACTCGACCTCGCCCGAGCACGTGGTGTCCATCGGCAGCCGCCAGGTGGCATTCCACAACACCAACGGCCTGGTGCGCGGCGGCAGCTGGGACATCGGCCTCCAGAAGACCGGCTACATCACCGAAGCCGGGCGCTGCCTGGTGATGCAGGCGGACCTGGCCGGCCGCAAGCTGATCATGGTGCTGCTGGATTCCGCCGGGAAATATTCGCGTATCGGCGACGCCGAGCGGCTGCGCAAGTGGCTCGTCCAGGGCGCCTCTTCCGGAGTCAAGGCCATGGCCAACAGCGGTGGCTGAGCCGGTTCGAAAACCTCTTTGCAGTTGCAGCGCCTGATGCCTCGGCGGCTGCAAGGCAAAAGGCCTGTCCCAGCGGACAGGCCTTTTCGTTTGTGGGTTGAGAGCGCAGCGCGCCTGGCGGCCTCAGCCGTGGTGGGCTTGCTGTCCCAAGGCGCGCGAGATATCGGCCGCGGTGGACTTGATGCGCTCGATCCAGCCTTCTTCCAGCCGGTCGGACGGCGCCGACAGTGACAGGCCAGCTACGAGCTGGTTCTGGTCGTCGTAGATGCCCGCAGCCATGCAGCGCACACCCAGTTCCAGCTCCTCGTCGTCGCGTGCAATGCCCTGTTGGCGCACGCTGGTGAGCTCGCGTTCCAGCCGTGGCAGATCGGTGATGCTGTTGCGCGTGTGCCCGGCCAGACCGGTGCGCGTGGCGTAGGCGCGCACGCGCTGCGGCTCGTCATGGGCCAGGAACAGCTTGCCGACCGAAGTCAGGTGCAGCGGGGCGCGGCCACCCACCGCACGCACCACCTGCATCCCGGAGCGCTCGCTGTAGGTGCGCTCGATATAGACGATCTCGTCGCCCTGGCGCACCGACAGGTTGACCGTTTGATGGGTGAGCTTGTGGAGCTCGCGCATTGGCCCCAGCGCCGCGTCGCGCACGTCCAGCCGTGCCTTCACGAGATTGCCCAGCTCCAGCAACCGCATACCCAGCCGGTAGCTGCCGGCTTCGGGACGATCCACGAAACGGCCTGCCGCCAAGTCGTTGAGGATGCGGTGCGCCGTGGAGGGATGAAGCCCGGTGCGCTCGCTGATTTCCTTGAGCGATACCGGATCGCGATGAGCCGCCAGCACGTCCAGCAGGGCAAAGCTGCGCTCCAAGACCTGGATCGTGGGCGTCTGAACTTCCTTCTTCTGCATGTCGCTGATTGTGCTGTGGTTGGCAATATTTTGCATCGCGAAAATTCACTCTGCCCGTTGATATGACGCCTGCGGGTTCCTACGGGTGTGCAGCCCTCCACAGCGAGGCGGGCCGTGCAGAGGGAGGCGCAATCAGCGCAGAGGCCGCTCCAGCGCCCGCGCGGCCGCGACGCCGGCAAGTACGGCGCCTTCCAGCGTGGCAGGGTAGGGACCCTGCACGTAGTCGCCGGCGGCCCAGAGGCCCGGCACGATGCGCGCGGGCGGCCGCTGCAGATCGGGCGTGCAGGCGAAGGTGGCGCGGCGCTCGGCGACCACGCGTTTCACCCAGGGCGGCTGGCGCCAAGTGCCAGCGGGGAAATCCCGCAGCAGTTGCTCTCGCACGGCTTCTCCGGTGGCCGGGAGCCCGCGTGCCGTCCAGGGAGCCGCGCCGCTGACCACGGCGGCAAAGCAGCCCGGCATGCCGCTCAGCATGCCGTGGTCAAAGAGGAACTGCGCTGGGGCGGTGTCGGATTCATGCAGCTGCAGCATGGGCTGCGCCAGCCGGGTGCCCGGGCTCTCCAGGTACACGGTCACGATTGGCTCATACCGCAGCGCCGCGGCCTGCGCGGCCCAGTCCGGCGCCAGAGGCTGGGCCAGCCGCGTGGCCTCGGCGGCGCTGGCCGCAAGCACCACGGCATCGAAACGCTGGCCTTGCACCTGCCAAGTGCCGTTGTCTTCGCGCGACAGTGCCTGGACGCGAGTGCCAACGCGCAGCGTGGCGCCCTGGCGGCGCAGCCAGTCGCCGGCGGGTTCCGGCAACAGGGCCGAGAGCGGGCGGCGCGGCAGCAGCAGGTCGGCCGCGCCGGTGCCGCCGAAGAGCGCGTCCTTCAGGACGCGCAGGAACACCGACGCGCTGGCGCGCTCGGCCGGCGTGTTCAGCGCCGCCACGCACAGCGGATCGATCAGCTCGGTGCGCACGCGCGGCGACAGCGGCTGGCACAGCCGTGCCACGCTCCAGTCCGACGGGCAGCGGAAGCGCATCGCCGCCCAGCGCAGCGAGGCGCCCAGCAGGCCCAGCCGCTCGCCCACGCTCCAGCCCTCGCGGCGCAGCACGGCCCAGCCGAAGGTGGCCAGCGGGGGGCCCGGCGGCAGGCGCAGTCCCCGCCCGTCGGGCGTGACGAGCGACAGCGGCAGGCGCTGCAGCACCTGCTCCGGGTCCACGCCGACATGGCGCATCAGGGACAGCGTCTGGCGGTAGGCGCCGATGAGGATGTGCTGGCCGTTGTCCAGCACGCCATCGGGCAGGGCGCGCGCGCGCCCGCCCAGGCGCGGCGCCATCTCGAACAGCGTGACGCGGTGGCCGCGCGCCACTGCCTCGACCGCTGCGGCCAAGCCGGCCCAGCCGCCACCGACCACACCTACGTCCAGCGCCCGCGCTGCTGCGCCGGGCCGCAGCGCCGGCGCGGCCATCAGCGTGCCTGCCAGTTGGTGCGCATGGCGATCCAGACCTTGCGCAGCGGTGTGAGCGAGATGCGCTGGTGCAGCACCTGGAAGCCGGCCGCCTCGATCTCGCGCAGCAGCGTGCGGTAGATCTCCGCCATCATCAGCCCCGGCCGCTGGGCGCGCCGGTCCTCCTCGGGTAGCAGCGCCAGCGCCTCGTCGTAGAGGCGGTGCGCTCGCTCGGCCTGGAAGCGCATCAGCGCCGTGAAGCGCTCGCTGTAGCCCCAGGGCGCATCGCGCCGCAGGATCTCGTTGGCCTTGACGTCAAAGCGCTGCAGCTCGCTCACCGGCAGGTAGATACGTCCGCGTCGCGCATCCTCACCCACGTCGCGGATGATGTTGGTGAGCTGCATCGCCTGGCCCAGCGTGTGCGCGTACTGCAGCGTCTTTTCCTGCGTGCGGCCGAAGATGCCGGCGGCCACCTCGCCCACGATGCCGGCCACCAGGTGGCAGTAGCGCTGCAGCGCGGGGAAGTCCAGGTAGCGCGTCTGCTGCAGGTCCATCTCGCAGCCTTCGATCACGGCGTGGAGCTGGCGCGGCTCGATGCCGTAGTCCGCCACGTGCGGCATGAGCGCCTGCATCACCGGGTGGCTGGGCTTGCCGGCGAAGGCGGAGGCCACTTCCTGGCGCCACCAGGCCAGCTTGGTGGCTGCCACGCCGGGGTCGTGGGCCTCGTCCACCACGTCGTCCACTTCGCGGCAAAAGGCGTAGAAGGCCGTGATGGCCTCCCGCTGCGGCGGCGGCAGAAAGCGGAAGGCGTAATAAAAGGACGAGCCGCTGGCCGCCGCCTTCTCCTGCACGTATTGCTGAGGCGTCATGCGGGGCTCCGGGCCGCCGTGCCGGCGCGCATGCCCAGGGCACGCCACAGCAGGCGCGGCACGTCGAAGGCGTCCAGTTTGGGACGCCGGGCGAGGGTGGCGTGGTTCATCCGCTCGATTTTCTCAAGGATGCGCAGCCCGCCCTGCACCACCAGGCGCAGCTCCCAGCCGGCGCGCCCGGGCAGCCGGTGCACCAGCGGCGCGCCCGAAGTCATCAGTGCGCGCGCCCAGTCGCAGAGCTCGCGCACCAGGGCCTGCGTCGCGGCGCTGTCCTGCTGCGCTTCGAGCTGCCGCAGCGTCAGGCCGTGGCGCGCGGCGTCGGCCAGCGGGACGTAGTGGCGGCCGCGCGGCAGGTCCACGCTGAAGTCCTGCCAGAAGTTAATGAGCTGCAGCGCGCTGCAGATGGCGTCGGACTGCGCCAGCGCGGCGCGCTCCTGCACGCCGTAGAGGTGCAGCAGCAGCCGCCCGATGGGGTCGGCCGAGCGGCGGCAGTAGTCCAGCAGCGCGGCGCGGTCGGGGTAGTGCGGGTTGCCGGTGTCCTGCTCGAAGGCGCTGAGCAGGTCGGCCAGCAGCTGTGGCGGCAGCGCGAAGCGGCGCATTTGCACGGCCAGCGGTTCGAACACGCGGTGCCAGCGCGGGTCCAGCGGCGGGTGTCCCGCGGCGCAGCGTTCCAGCTCGGCGCGGTAGGCGCCCAGTGCCGCCAGGCGCTGCGCGGGCGGCGCGTCGCCCTCGTCGGCGATGTCGTCGGCGGTGCGCGCGAAGTGGTAGATGGCGACCACGGCCGGGCGCAGGGCCGGCGGACACAGCACGGAGGCGACGGGAAAGTTCTCGTAGTGGTCGATGCTCACGGGGCGCGATTGTCCACGCCAGATCCCTTGTCTCCGGGGACGCCGCGGCGGCAGGCTAAAATGCGGGGTTTGCCGAATCACTGCGCAATGCCGGCCTCGCTCGGGCGGCACTGCTGGGACAACGGCGCGGGTGGCGAAATTGGTAGACGCACCAGGTTTAGGTCCTGACGCCAGCGATGGCGTGCCGGTTCGAGTCCGGCCCCGCGCACCACACAAGCAACGAAAGAGCACGACATCATGACCGTCCAAGTGGAAACCCTCGACAAGCTGGAGCGCCGCATCACGCTGACGCTGCCCGCGGACGCCATCAACAACGAGGTGCAGTCGCGCTTGAAGAAGCTTTCGCGCACTGTCAAGGCTGACGGCTTCCGTCCGGGCAAGGTGCCGATGAGCGTGGTGGCGCAGCGCTACGGCTTCTCGGTGCAGTACGAGGTCATGAACGACAAGGTGGGCGAGGCCTTCGCCAACGCTGCCACCGAAGCCAAGCTGCGCGTGGCCGGCGCGCCCAAGATCACGCAGAAGGAAGAGGCCGGTGAAGGCCAGCTGGCGTTCGACGCCACCTTCGAGGTCTATCCGGACGTGAAGATCGGCGACCTGGCTGCCGCCGAGGTCGAGCGCGTGGCCACCGAGGTCAGCGAAGAGGCGATCGACAAGACCATCGACATCCTGCGCAAGCAGCGCCGCAGCTTCTCCGAGCGTGCCGCCGAGGAAGGCGCCGCCGAGGGCGACCGTGTCTCCATCGACTTCGAAGGCAAGATCGACGGCGAGCCCTTCGCTGGCGGCAAGGCCGAGGGCTTCCAGTTCATCATCGGCGAAGGCCAGATGCTGGAGCAGTTCGACAAGGCCGTGCGCGGCATGAAGACCGGCGAGAGCAAGACCTTCCCGCTGCAGTTCCCCGAGGACTACCACGGCAAGGACGTGGCGGGCAAGGAAGCCGACTTCCTGGTCACGATGAAGAAGATCGAGCAGCAGCACCTGCCCGAGGTGAACGAGGAGTTCGCCAAGTCGCTGGGCATCAGCGAAGGCACCGTGGAAGCGCTGCGCGCCGACGTGAAGAAGAACCTCGAGCGCGAAGTCAAGTTCCGCGTCCAGGCCAAGAACAAGGCTGCCGTGATGGATGCGCTGGTCAAGGCCGCCGAGCTGGACCTGCCCAAGGCGCTGGTGGAAGACGAAGTCGCGCGCATGACGCAAAACGCCCGCGCCGACCTCAAGCAGCGTGGCATCAAGGACGCCGACAAGGCTCCGATCCCCGCCGAGATCTTCCAGCCGCAGGCCGAAAAGCGCGTGCGCCTGGGGCTGGTCGTGGCCGAGCTGGTGCGTGCCAACAACCTGCAGGCCAAGCCCGAGCAGCTGCAGGCGCACATCGAGGAGATGGCGCAGAGCTACGAGAACCCCGCCGAAGTGGTGCGCTGGTACCTCAGCGACCGCCAGCGCATGGCTGAAGTCGAGGCCGTGGTGATCGAGAACAACGTCACCGAATTCGTGCTGGGCCAGGCCAAGGTCAGCGACAAGCAGCTGCCCTTCGAGGAGCTGATGGCCGGCTAAGGCTTTGCTCTCAGAGGGCCGAAGGGCGCCGCGCCGCAAGGCCGGCGCCCTTGTTTTCTTCACGACATAATCGTCGCGGAACCTCCCCTTTAAGGACAATCCTCATGAGTGCGCTGGATACGAACAATCTGGGCATGGTGCCCATCGTCATCGAACAGTCGGGCCGCGGCGAGCGCGCATACGACATCTACAGCCGGCTGCTGCGCGAGCGGGTGATCTTCCTGGTGGGGCCGGTCAATGACCAGTCAGCCAACCTGGTGGTGGCGCAGCTGCTGTTCCTGGAGAGCGAGAACCCGGACAAGGACATCTCGCTCTACATCAACTCCCCGGGCGGCAGCGTGAGCGCGGGCATGTCGATCTACGACACGATGCAGTTCATCAAGCCCGACGTGTCCACGCTGTGCATGGGGATCGCCGCGAGCATGGGCGCGTTCCTGCTGGCGGCCGGCGCGCAGGGCAAGCGTTTCTCGCTGCCCAACTCCAAGGTCATGATCCACCAGCCGCTGGGCGGGGCGCAGGGCCAGGCGACGGACATCGAGATCCATGCCCGCGAGATTCTCAAGACTCGCGAGCAACTCAACCGCATCCTGGCCGAGCGCACCGGCCAGCCGCTGGAGAAGATCCAGGCCGACACCGAACGCGACTATTTCATGTCCGCATCCGAGGCCAAGGCTTACGGGCTGATTGATCAGGTTATTGATCGCCGGCCCTGATTGCAGCCCGCCCCGTGCCGTTTTCACAGAGGAAGCGGCGCTTGGCGTGGCTTCTTAGGCACCTTGGGCGACGGGGCTCTTCGGACACGGAGAGCCCCGTTTCCCATTGCACTATCATTGACCCGACCCCCCCTTAACGCGCACTTGCGACCCTAAATTCCATGGCCGACAAAAAAGGCGCTTCGAGCGAGAAGGTGCTGTATTGCTCGTTCTGCGGCAAAAGCCAGCACGAGGTGAAGAAGCTCATTGCCGGCCCCTCGGTGTTCATCTGCGACGAGTGCATCGAGCTGTGCAATGACATCATCCGTGACGAGGTGCCGCCTGAAGGCGCCGCCAAGTCCGCCAAGTCCGACCTGCCCACCCCAGGCGAAATCAAGTCCAGCCTCGACCAGTACGTGATCGGCCAGGAAGTGGCCAAGCGCACGCTGGCCGTGGCGGTCTACAACCATTACAAGCGCCTGAAGCACATGGGCGGCGGCAAGGAGGAGGTGGAGCTCAGCAAGAGCAACATCCTGCTCATCGGCCCCACCGGCTCAGGCAAGACGCTGCTGGCGCAGACGCTGGCGCGGCTGCTCAACGTGCCCTTCGTCATCGCCGATGCCACCACGCTGACCGAGGCCGGCTACGTGGGCGAGGACGTCGAGAACATCATTCAGAAGCTGCTGCAGAACTGCAATTACGACGTCGAGCGTGCGCAGCGCGGCATCGTCTACATCGACGAGATCGACAAGATCAGCCGCAAGGCCGACAACCCCAGCATCACGCGCGACGTCTCCGGCGAAGGCGTGCAGCAGGCGCTGCTCAAGCTGGTGGAAGGCACCATGGCCAGCGTGCCGCCTCAAGGCGGGCGCAAGCATCCGAACCAGGATTTCCTGCAGATCGACACGACCAACATCCTGTTCATCTGCGGCGGCGCCTTCGACGGGCTGGAGAAGGTGATCCAGAACCGTACCGAGAAGTCGGGCATCGGCTTCGCCGCCACGGTCCACAGCAAGAGCGAAAAGCGCGTGTCTGACCTGTTCCGCGAGGCCGAACCTGAAGACCTCATCAAGTTTGGCCTGATTCCGGAGCTGGTGGGCCGCCTGCCGGTGGTCGCCACGCTGGGCGAGCTGACCGAGGACGCGCTGGTGCAGATCCTCACCGAGCCCAAGAACGCGCTGCTCAAGCAGTACCAGCGGCTCTTCGGCATGGACGGCGTGGAGCTGGAGCTTCGTCCTTCGGCGCTGTCGGCCATCGCGCGCAAGGCGCTGGCGCGCAAGACTGGCGCGCGCGGCCTGCGCTCGATCATGGAGCACGCCCTCATCGACACCATGTTCGACCTGCCCAACCTCGACGGCGTGGCCAAGGTGGTGGTGGACGAACACAACATCGAAGAGGGGGCCAAGCCGCTGCTCGTCTACCGCGAGCAGAAGGCCAGTGCCTGAGACGACCCTCGTTTCTTTCCGATCTCCGACACGGCGGCGGCCGTTCCCGCTTGCAAATGAATGCTCGGGCCCCAAGTGGGCCTGAGAAAGAGAGGAACCCATGTCAGGACATCCTGTATTGCCCGCCGAATCGACCACGCTGCCGCTGCTGCCGCTGCGCGACGTGGTGGTGTTTCCCCACATGGTGATCCCGCTGTTCGTGGGGCGGCCCAAGTCGATCAAGGCGCTGGAAGCGGCCATGGAGGCCGGGCGCCAGATCATGCTGGTGGCGCAGAAGGCCGCCGGCAAGGACGAGCCGAAGGCGGACGACATGTTCGAGATCGGCTGCGTCTCCAGCATCCTGCAGATGCTCAAGCTGCCCGACGGCACCGTGAAGGTGCTGGTGGAAGGCACGCAGCGCGCCCGTACCACCAAGATCACCGAAAACGGTGAGCACTTCGTGGCCGAGGTCAGCCCGATCCCTCCCGAAGCCGATACCAAGCCCGAGGTGGAGGCGCTGCGCCGAGCCGTGACGCAGCAGTTCGACCAGTACGTCAAGCTCAACAAGAAGATCCCGCCGGAGATCCTCACCTCCATCGCCGGCATCGACGACGCCGGCCGCCTGGCCGACACCATCGCCGCGCACCTGCCGCTCAAGCTCGAAGCCAAGCAGTCCGTGCTGGACCTGCACGAGGTGGACAAGCGGCTGGAGAAGCTGCTGGAGCTGCTGGAGCACGAGGTCGACATCCTGCAGGTGGAAAAGCGCATCCGCGGCCGCGTCAAGCGCCAGATGGAGAAGAGCCAGCGCGAGTACTACCTGAACGAGCAGGTCAAGGCGATCCAGAAGGAGCTCGGCGACGGCGAGGAAGGTGCCGACCTCGAAGAGCTGGAGAAGAAGATCGTCGCGGCCAAGATGCCCAAGGAGGCGCGCAAGAAGGCCGACAGCGAGCTCAAGAAGCTCAAGCTGATGTCGCCCATGTCGGCCGAGGCCACCGTGGTGCGCAACTACATCGACACGCTGATCAACCTGCCCTGGGCCAAGAAGACCAAGATCAAGCACAACCTGGCCCACGCCGAGGAGGTGCTCAACGAGGACCACTACGGCCTGGAGAAGGTCAAGGACCGCATCCTCGAATACCTCGCGGTGCAGCAGCGCGTGGACAAGGTCAAGGCGCCGATCCTGTGCCTGGTCGGCCCCCCGGGCGTGGGCAAGACCTCGCTGGGCCAGAGCGTGGCCCGCGCCACGGGTCGCAAGTTCGTGCGCATGGCCCTGGGCGGCGTGCGCGACGAGGCCGAGATCCGTGGCCACCGCCGCACCTACATCGGCTCCATGCCGGGCAAGGTGCTGCAGAGCCTGACCAAGGTCGGCACGCGCAATCCGCTGTTCCTGCTCGACGAGATCGACAAGCTGGGCATGGATTTCCGTGGCGACCCGTCGTCGGCGCTGCTGGAGGTGCTCGACCCCGAGCAGAACCACACCTTCGGCGACCACTACGTCGAGGTCGATTTCGACCTCTCGGACGTGATGTTCGTGGCGACCTCCAACTCCATGAACATCCCGCCGGCGCTGCTGGACCGCATGGAGGTGATCCGCCTGTCGGGCTACACCGAGGACGAGAAGCTCAACATCGCCCGCCGCTACCTGCTGCCGAAGCAGCAGAAGAACAACGGCGTGCGCGACGACGAGATGGAAGTCACGGAAAGCGCGCTGCGCGGCATCGTGCGCTACTACACCCGCGAGGCCGGCGTGCGCTCGCTGGAGCGCGAGATCTCCAAGATCTGCCGCAAGGTGGTCAAGGGCCTGCAGCTCAAGACCTACGAAGGCAAGGTGGTGGTCACGGAGGAAAACCTCCACGACTTCCTGGGCGTGCGCAAGTACGACTTCGGCCGTGCCGAGAAGAAGAACCAGGTCGGCCAGGTGGTCGGCCTGGCCTGGACGGAAGTGGGCGGCGACCTGCTGACCATCGAGGCGGTGGTGATGCCCGGCAAGGGCAACATCATCCGCACCGGCCAGCTCGGCGACGTGATGAAGGAGTCGGTCGAGGCGGCCCGCTCGGTGGTGCGCTCGCGCGCCCGCCGCCTGGGCATCAAGGATGAGATGTTCGAGAAGCGCGACATCCACATCCACGTGCCCGACGGCGCCACGCCCAAGGACGGTCCGAGCGCGGGCATCGCCATGACCACCGCCTTCGTCTCCTCGCTCACCGGCATCCCGGTGCGCGCGGACGTGGCGATGACGGGCGAGATCACGCTGCGCGGCGAGGTCACGGCCATTGGCGGCCTCAAGGAGAAACTGCTGGCCGCGCACCGCGGCGGCATCAAGACCGTGCTGATCCCTGAGGAAAACGTCAAGGACCTGCAGGACATTCCGGAAAACGTCAAGAACCACCTCGAAATCGTTCCGGTTCGCTGGATCGACCGCGTGCTGGAAGTGGCCCTGGAAGCCGTGCCCGAGGCCTTGCCCGAGGAAGACCTGCCCGCCAAGGAGCAGCCGGCAGCCGCCGCCAAGCCGGAACCCGCAACCGCGGCGACTGGCGACGCGATCAAGCACTGAAAAAAGGCTTGCGCAGGTCAAAAAAAGCGGTGTATACTGCGAGTCTTCGCTGAGCAGCAATGCAACGCGAAGACCACGCGGGAATAGCTCAGTTGGTAGAGCGCAACCTTGCCAAGGTTGAGGTCGCGAGTTCGAGCCTCGTTTCCCGCTCCAATCCCAAAGGGAAGCCCCGGCTTCCCTTTTTCATGCAGCGGCGCGGTAGCAAAGCGGTTATGCAGCGGATTGCAAATCCGTCCAGGGCGGTTCGACTCCGCCCCGCGCCTCCAAAGAACTCTAAATAAATCAAATACTTAGCGGCCCCTAGTGGGCCGCTTTTCTTTTTGGCGCCGTAAAAGCGGTGGTGCGGCGGGACAGGGCGCGCGGTCCGCGCCGGGGCCACGGCCAGCTTGGCTCTCAGAACATCCCGCGGTACAGCGCACAGGAGCGGCACAGGCTCGGCGGCTCATCCGCCGCCAGCGCGGCGCGCAGCGCCACCGCCTGCTCGCCGTGCCAGCGCGCCTGCAGCCCCTGGTCCGACTCGAACACGTTGCCGAAGCTGGCGCGGTCGGCGCTCGCGGCCATGCAGCAGGGCAGCATCTGTCCGGCGGCGGTGATATAGAGCTGCTCCCAGGGCCAGTCGCAGCGCGGCCCGCTCGACGATCGCGTGGTGCGCGGACGCAGCCGCGGCAGGTTCAGCCGCATGCCCAGGTCCGTCGCCAGCGCGCGCGACTCTTCGAACAGCGCCTCCAGCGCCGGCAGCTCCCCCTCCGGGATCTCGTGCTCGTTCACGTAGCTGCGGATGGGGATGTAGCGCCCCGGCAGTTCCGGCTGCTGCAGATCGCTGGACAGGCGCTGCACCAGCAGCTCCGGCACGCCATGCGCATGCAGCAGCCGCAGCAGCGCCGGCAGCTCGTGCGCGTTGTGGCGCATCAGCACCATCACGCCGCGTACTTCCAGCGCGCTGCCGGCTTCCAGCCGCGCCGACATCAGCCGGCCAAGGTTGCGCACCACCTTCCCGAAATTGGCCTTGCGCCGGATCGACTCGTAGACCGCAGCGCTGGCGCCGTCCAGCGAGACCGACAGCGCGCTCAGCCCGCTGTCCACGCAGCGCCGCGCGCGCGCCGGCGTCAGCAGCGTGAGGTTCGTGTTCGCCGAGACACGGATGCCGCGCGCCGCCGCCAGCGCCACCATGTCGAAGAAATGCGGATGCAGCATCGGCTCGCCCAGCCCCTGCAGATGCAGCTCCTGCAGTCCCTGCATCTGGTCCAGCAGCCGGGTGAAGCGCTCCAGCGACAGCTCCGCCACCTCATCGCCGCGGTCGTTCACGGTGCACATGCGGCAGGCCAGGTTGCAGCGGCCCACCGGCTCGATCTGTGCGAAGCGCGGCAGCGGCGGATGCAGATCCACGCCGGAGGCCGCCGCGGCCGGGAGGAGGGCGTCCAGGTGCGGCGGCAACGCCACCGTCGGGCGTTCGTCGGCCTGCGGCACGGCGGCCTCGCGCATCGGCGCGGCCATCAGCGCTGCGCTCCCGGC
>JAEYPG010000545.1 GCA_023410975.1 Pseudomonadota bacterium | reverse complement strand
GGCCCAGGCTGCGCGTGAGCGACACGATGTCGAGCATGCGCATGCCCGGCTTGAGCTTGGCGTTGAGCATCACGGCGCTCTCCACGTAGCCCACCGGGAACTGGTTGGCGTTGCGCATCACCTTCACGGTGCGGTTGAACTGCAGCACCAGCCAGAACACCACCACTGTCAGCCCCAGCAGCGCGCCGCGCCAGCCGTACTGCACGAAGCCCAGCGCCAGCACGGCCAGCGCCAGCGCCCATCCGATCCACATGTTCATGTCGTTCCCTCGTCGTCTTGTTCAGTTCAGTCCAGCTCGCGCAGCACGTGGATTGCGTCCTCGATGCGCTCCACCGGGTGGATGGCCAGGCCCTCGATGGGCTTCTTGGGCAGGTTGGCGCGCGGCACCACCGCCACGCTGAAGCCCAGCTTGGCCGCCTCCTTGAGCCGCTCCTGGCCGCGTGGCGCCGGACGCACCTCGCCCGCCAGGCCGACCTCGCCGAAGGCGATGAAGCCGCGCGGCAGCGGCTTGCCGCGCAGGCTGGAGTGGATGGACAGCAGCACGGCCAGGTCCGCCGCAGGCTCGCTGATGCGCACGCCGCCCACGGCGTTGACGAACACGTCCTGGTCCATGCATGACACGCCCGCGTGCCGGTGCAGCACCGCCAGCAGCATCGCCAGGCGGTCGCGGTCCAGGCCCACCGACAGCCGCCGCGGGCTGGGGCCGCCCGCGTCCACCAGCGCCTGCACCTCCACCAGCAGCGGGCGCGTGCCCTCCAGCGTCACCAGCACGCACGAGCCCGGCACCGGCTCGCCGTGCGTGGACAGGAAGATGGCGCTGGGATTGGCCACGCCCTTGAGGCCGCGCTCGGTCATCGCGAACACGCCGATCTCGTTGACGGCGCCGAAGCGGTTCTTGATCGCGCGCACCAGGCGGAAGCTGGAGTGGGTGTCGCCCTCGAAATAGAGCACCGTGTCCACCATGTGCTCCAGCACGCGCGGGCCGGCCAGGGCGCCTTCCTTGGTGACGTGGCCCACCAGCACGATGCTGGTGCCGCCGCCCTTGGCCGCGCGCGTGAGGTGTGCGGCGCACTCGCGCACCTGCGCCACCGAGCCCGGCGCCGAGGTCAGCTGCTCGGAGTAGAGCGTCTGGATCGAGTCGATGACGCAGAAGGCCGGGCGCTCGGCCTCGACGGTGGCCAGGATCTTCTCCAGGTTGATCTCCGCCAGCACGCGCACGTGCGCGCCCTCCAGGCCCAGGCGGCGCGCGCGCAGCGCCACCTGCGCGCCGGACTCCTCGCCGGTGACGTAGAGCACCGGCATCTGCTGCGACAGCGCGTCCACCGCCTGCAGCAGCAGCGTGGACTTGCCGATGCCCGGGTCGCCGCCGATGAGCACCACGCCCCCGGCGACGATGCCTCCGCCCAGCACCCGGTCCAGCTCCTCGATGCCCGTGGGCGTGCGCGCCACGTCGCCGGCCTCGATCTCGCTGAGCGTGGCCACCGGCTGGCTCTTGGCCAGCGCCTGGAATCGGTTTTTCGATGCTCCCGCGCCGCTGCCTTCCGCCGGCCCTTCCACCAGCGTGTTCCAGGCCCCGCAGGCCGGGCAGCGCCCCAGCCACTTGGCGCTGGTGCCCCCGCACTCGGTGCAGGTGTAAATGCTTTTTTCACGTGCCATGGGCGCCATTGTCCCGGCCCACCGCAACCCGCGCCCGCGAGCGGCCAAGGCGGGGCGCTGTTGCGCCCGCGCGCCACCTGCTGAAACGCCCGACTGGCAAGAGGCGCCCCCGTGCTCACACTGGCCCCCTGGCGTCCAGACACCGCAGGAGAGGGTCCATGGGGATGAAGCGCAACAAGGTGAAGGCGGCCCTGGCGGCGGCCGTGGCGTTGCTGGTGGCGGGTTGCGGCGGGGGTGGCGACGATGCACCGCCGCCGCCGACCTACACGCGGATGGTGAGCTTCGGCGACAGCCTCAGCGACGTGGGCACGTACCGCACGCTGGGCATGCAGCAGGTCTTCGGCGGTGGGCAGTTCACCGTCAACGACTTCAACCCGGCCACCCGGCCCAAGTCCGGAACCAACTGGACCGAGCAGCTTGCGCACGAGCTGGCGCTCCCGGCACCCTGCGCAGCGCGCACAGGCCTGACGCCGCCGCCAGGCAGCCCGCTGTTCTTCCTGGCCGAGGCGGTGCAGGACCGCGCCGGCTGCACCGGCTACGCCCAGGGCGGTGCGCGGGTCACCAACCCCATCGGGCCAGGCAATGCCGCCACCCTGGCCGCGGGCGACTCCCGCGGCAACCTGGGCGCGCTCACCCAGCCCGTGGCGTCGCAGATCGAGCACCACCTTGCGGTGTCGGGTGGCAGCTTCGCCGCCACCGAGCTGGTCACCGTGATGGCCGGCGGCAACGATGCGCTGGTGCAGCTCGCCCCGCTGTCGGCTGCGGTCGCGCGAGGCGCGAGTGATGCCGAGGTGGCTGCGCTGGGCCAGCAGGCCGCTGCGGCGCTGACGCTGGCCGGTACGCAGCTGGTGGGCCTGATCCAGAGCCAGATCCTGGGCAAGGGGGCACAGCGCGTGGTGGTGGTGCTGCTGCCTGACATTGGCGTCGCGCCGGCGGTGGCGGCGTTGCCCGCGAACCGGCGCTCGTCCATCTCGCAATTGGCCATGGCCTTCAACCTGCCGCTGCTGCAGGCGTTCGCCAACGAGCCCCGCGTGCTGGTGGCGGACGCGTACACCGCCAGCGAGCTGCAGGCGCTGGCCCCGGCGAAGTACGGCCTGCTCAACACCACGCAGCCCGCCTGCGCGCTGTCCGAGCAGCGGCCCAACTCGCTGTTCTGCAACACGACGACAGTGGTGGCCGCGGACGTGTCCAGGTACTGGTTCGCCGACGACGTGCACCTCACACCCTACGGCTACCAGCTGCTGGCGCGGGTGGTGACCGACACCATGACGCGCGCGAACTGGCTGGCGCCCTCGGGCTCGCGCCCGTGCAACAGCCAGCCCGACGGCTGCACGCTGGCGCCGCTGCCGCAATAGCGGCGGCCGGCTCAGAGATCGACGCGCCCGCGCAGCGCCTTGACTGCGCCGTGGCGCGCCTTGGCCTCCACGCGGCGGCGCTGTGAGGCCCGGGTGGGCTGCGTGGGACGGCGCAGCTTGGGCGCCTCGGCCACGCTGTCCACCAGCGCCTGCAGCCGCGTCAGCGCATCGGCGCGGTTCATCTCCTGGCTGCGGTGCTCCTGCGCCTTGATCACCACCACGCCCTCGCGCGTGATGCGCGCGTCGCCCAGCGCCAGCAGCCGCTGCTTGACGTCCTCGGGCAGGGAGCTGGCACGGATGTCGTAGCGCAGGTGGATGGCCGTGGAGACCTTGTTGACGTTCTGTCCGCCCGCGCCCTGCGCCCGCACCGCGGTGCAGTGCGCTTCGTGCGGCTGGACACGGACGCTGGGCCTCATGGCTTCAGACCGTGAGCACCGGCACACGCAGCGCCAGCGCGCACATCAGCTCGTAGCCCAGGGTGCCGGCGGCTTGGGCCACCTCGTCGATGGGCAGCACCGTGCCGCGCGGCCCGCGCCCCCACAGCGTCACCTCCGCGCCGGGCTGCGCCGCAGGCGCCGGCGACAGGTCCACCGCCAGCATGTCCATCGACACGCGCCCGATGGTGCGGGTACGCACGCCCTCCACCAGCACCGGCGTGCCCGTGCCGGCATGGCGCGGGTAGCCGTCGGCGTAGCCGCAGGCCACGACCCCGATGCGCATGGGCTGCTCGGCGGTGAAGGTGCTGCCGTAGCCCACCGTCTCGCCCGGCTGCAGCTGCTGCACGGCGATGAGCTGCGAGCGCAGCGTCATGGCGGGCTGCAGGCCCCAGTGGGCGATGTCGTGCTCGGGGAAGTCCGGCGCGCTGCCGTAGACCATGATCCCCGGGCGCACCCAGTCGGCGCGCACGCGCGCATCGGCTCCGGCCACGCGCAGCGTCGCGGCGCTGTTGCTCAGGGACCGTTCGCCGGGCAGGTCCGCCGTGGCCTCCAGGAAGCGCTGCACCTGCGGCTCCACGCCGCGCGGGCCGTCGGCATCGGCGAAGTGGGTGACGAAGGAGATCTCGTCCACCTGCGGCAGCGCGTTCAGCCGCGCCCAGGCGCTCCTGAAGGCCTGGGGCCGGAAGCCCAGGCGGTTCATGCCGCTGTTGAGCTTGAGGAACACGCGGTGCGGCTGCTGCGTCTTGTGCGCCGCCAGCCAGTCGATCTGCGCCTCGCGGTGGATCACGTGCCACAGGTCCAGGCGCGAGCACAGCTCCAGGTCGCGCGGCTCGAAGCAGCCTTCGAGCAGCAGGATCGGCCCGCGCCAGTCGAGCTCGCGCAGCCGCCGCGCCTCGTCCAGGTCCAGCAGCGCGAAGCCGTCGGCGCCGCGAAGGGCCTGGAACACGCGCTCGATGCCGTGCCCGTAGGCGTTGGCCTTGACCACCGCCCACACCCGGGCATCGGGCGCGGCGTCGCGGGCGCGCGCCAGGTTGTGGGTGAGGGCGTCGGTGTGGATGAGGGCTTGGATCGGGCGCGGCATGGCACGGCGGCGAGGCGGAAGTGAGCAGCAATTCTGCCTTTGAGGCCCGGCCCGCTTTCACCCCGTGGGAGGCCAAAAAGCCGCGTGCTATAACCCCGCGCTTTGGTCCAGGCTACCCCCCACCTGCATTTCCTGGCGCAGGCGCCTCCTCCGGGAGCGGCGCGTGCCCTCCGCCCGCTGCGCATGAAAAAAGGCTTCTACACAATCATGTCAGCGCAGTTCTTCAGCTCGCTGGCTGACAACGCGCTGTTCGTCGCGGCGGTCGAACTGCTCAGGACCTCGGGGGCTGCCGAATGGCAGCGCGCAGCGCTGGTACCGATGTTCGCGCTGTTCTACGTGGTGCTGGCGCCCTTCGTGGGCGCCTTCGCCGACGCGGTGCCCAAGGGCAAGGTGATGTTCGTCGCCAACAGCATCAAGGTCGTGGGCTGCCTGATGATGCTGTTCGGCACCCACCCGCTGGCGGCCTACGCCATCGTCGGGCTGGGCGCGGCGGCGTACTCGCCGGCCAAGTACGGCATCCTCACCGAGCTGTTGCCGCCGTCGCAGCTGGTCAAGGCCAACGG
This sequence comes from Pseudomonadota bacterium, assembly GCA_023410975.1. Taxonomy (GTDB): domain Bacteria; phylum Pseudomonadota; class Gammaproteobacteria; order Burkholderiales; family Burkholderiaceae_C; genus Azohydromonas. The sequence goes on along the minus strand of JAEYPG010000545.1, from coordinate 1,232 downwards.
CTGGATCGAGGGCCTGACCATCGGCTCCATCATCCTGGGCGTGCTGCTGGGCGGGCAGCTCGTGGGTGCGCGGGTGGGGCCGGTGCTGCTGGGCTTCGACCTGCCGCTGGTCGACACCGGCGTGGACACGCCGGCCGAGGCCGCCATCGCCTCCATGGTGCTGCTGTACATCGTGGCGGCACTGTTCAATTTGCGCATTCCGCGCACCGAGGCGCCGCTGCAGCCGCTGGAGCTGGGCCCCGCCGGGCTGGTGCGCGACTTCTCGCACTGCAACGCGCGGCTGTGGGCCGACAAGCTGGGCCAGATCTCGCTGGCCACCACCACGCTGTTCTGGGGCGTCTCGGGCAACCTGCGCTACATCGTGCTGGCCTGGGCCGCCGCGGCGCTGGGCTACGGCACCACGCAGGCCTCCTCGCTGGTGGGCGTGGTGGCCATCGGCACGGCGGTGGGCGCCATCGTGGCCTCGATGGCCATGCGGCTGGAGCGCGCCACCGGCGTCATCCCGCTGGGCGTGCTGATGGGGCTGCTGGTAATCGGCATGAACTTCATCACCGACGTGTGGATCGCCGCGCCCTTCCTGGTGCTGCTGGGCGGCATCGGCGGCTACCTGGTGGTGCCGATGAACGCGCTGCTGCAGCACCGCGGCCACAACCTCATGGGCGCGGGCCGGTCCATCGCGGTGCAGAACTTCAACGAGCAGGCCTGCATCCTGGGCCTGGGCGCGTTCTACACCGGCATGACCAAGCTGGGCCTGTCGGCCTTCGGCGCCATCACGATCTTCGGCATCGTCGTGGCCGGCACCATGGCGCTGATCGGCCGCTGGCACCAGCGCAACTGCGTGCGCCATCGCGACGAGGTCGAGCGGCTGCTGGCCATCGCGCGCAGCGACCGGCATTGACCGATCTCTTCTTCGTCTGAACAAGAACACCCGTTCGGGCTGAGCTTGTCGAAGCCCTGCCGGCACAGCCGGGCCGGGGCCCTTCGACAGGCCCAGGGCGAACGGGCGCAGCGAATGACCTTGCGGACTCCTTCCTCTGCCTCTCCCGTCCTCCCCGCCCTGTCCCTGACCTTCAACGCCTTCGTCTGGGGCGTGTCCTGGTGGCCCTTCCGCCAGTTCCAGGCGCAGGGCCTGCACCCGCTGTGGACCACGGCGCTGATCTACACGCTGGCGGTGCTGCTCATCGCCGCGGCGCAGCCGCGCGCGCTCGCGCACCTGCTGCGCACGCCGGTGC
>JAEYPG010000540.1 GCA_023410975.1 Pseudomonadota bacterium | reverse complement strand
CTTCGGGCTGTTCACGGTGCTGTACCTGTTCAACGCCGGCACCTTCCTGGTGGACAAGAGCGTGCACGACTGGTCGCCGGGCGCGGCCATCGGCGCGGCGCTGGGCTTCCTCGCCGCCTTCTGGCTGCTCTACGACGCCATCTGCCGCACGCTGGGGCGCCGCAGGAACGGCGACCTCATCGTCGGCGTGCTGGTCTTCGCCCTGGTGGTGTTCGCCGCGTGGCTGGCCTGCCAGCTGTTCGCGGGCCGCGCGGCCTTCCTGCTGGTGGGCGCGATGATCGCCACGGCCATGAGCGCCAACGTGTTCTTCTGGATCATCCCGGGCCAGCGCAAGGTGGTGGCGCAGCTGCGCGCCGGCCAGCCGGTGGACCCGATCCACGGCCAGCGCGGCAAGCAGCGCAGCGTGCACAACACGTACTTCACGCTGCCGGTGCTCATCGCCATGCTCTCCAACCACTACGGCTGGCTGTACCAGGGCAAGAACAACTGGCTGGTGCTGGTGCTGCTGATGCTCGCAGGCGCGCTCATCCGCCACAGCTTCGTCTCGCGCCACAAGGCGCACGTGCTGGGCAAGCGCACGCCGTGGGAGCACGCGGTGGTGGGCACGCTGGCGTTGAGCGGCCTGGCCTTCTGGCTGGCCCCGCCGCCGCGCAGCGACGCCACGCTGGCCGCCGCGCCGCAGCAGCCGGTGGAGTTCAAGCAGGTGCAGGCCGTGGTCGAGCAGCGCTGCGCCCTCTGCCACAACGCCCAGGTGCAGAACAAGAACGTGGCACTGCACACGCCTGAGCTCATCCGCGTCAACGCCCAGGCCGTGTATCAGCAGGCCGTGGTGCAGAAGTCCATGCCGCTGAACAACGCCACGCAGATCACCGAGGCGGAGCGCACGCTGATCGCTCGCTGGTTCGAGGCCGGCGCTCACGCGCAGTGAGCCGCTGACCCACCCCCAGGTTGCAGAAGCGGCCGTGCACGGAGCTCGGCCGGCCGCCCGTGAGCAGGAGAACCCCCATGTCCACTGTCAATACGCTGGAGGCGTCCGACGCCATGGCTGAACCCGCCGTCGCCGATGGCAAGCAGCCGGTCCACCCGGTCGACGAGGTCCTGCCTGCCGGCAAGCTCGCTGTGCTGGGATTGCAGCACGTGCTCGTCATGTACGCCGGCGCGGTCGCCGTGCCGCTGATCATCGGCGGCGCCCTGAAGCTGCCCAAGGACCAGATCGCGCTGCTGATCAACGCCGACCTGCTGTGCTCGGGCATCGTGACGCTGATCCAGGCCATCGGCTTCTGGCGCTTCGGCATCCGGTTGCCGGTGATGATGGGCGTGACTTTCGCCGCCGTGGGCCCGATGCTGGCCATGGCGGCCAATCCGGCACTGGGGCTGACCGGCATCTTCGGCTCGGTCATCGCCTCAGGCATCTTCGCCACGCTGGCGGCACCTTTCATCAGCCGGCTGCTGCCGCTGTTCCCGCCCGTGGTCACGGGCGTGATCATCTCGACGATCGGGCTGTCGCTGGTGCGCGTGGCCGCCAACTGGGCCGGCGGCGGCGTGGCCAACCCGAACTTCGGCGATCCGCTCTACCTGGGCGTGGCGCTGGTCGTGCTGCTGTCCATCGTGCTGATCACGCGCTTCGTGCGCGGCTTCTTCGCCAACATCTCGGTGCTGCTGGGCCTGATCGTCGGCTTTGCGATCGCGCTGGCCCTGGGCCAGGTGAGCTTCGCCGGCATCGCCGAGGCGCCGTGGATTGCGGCGGTGGTCCCGTTCGCTTTCGGAGCGCCCACGTTCGACCTGGTTGCGGTCGCCACCATGTGCGTGGTGATGATCGTGGTGATGATCGAGTCGATGGGCATGTTCCTCGCGCTGGGCGACGTGACGCAGAAGAAGGTCGGCATGGAAGACCTCGCCCGCGGCCTGCGCGTGGACGGCCTGGGCACGCTCATCGGCGGCATTCTCAACACCTTCCCGCACACCTCGTTCTCGCAGAACGTGGGCCTGGTGAGCGTGACGGGCGTGCGCAGCCGCTACGTCTGCGTGGCCGGCGGCTTCATCATGCTGGCGCTGGGCATGCTGCCCAAGCTGGCGCTGGTCGTGGCCTCGGTGCCGCAGTTCGTGCTCGGCGGCGCCGGCATCGTGATGTTCGGCATGGTGGCGGCCACGGGCATTCGCATCCTGCACGCCGTGGACTTTCGCGGCGCCAAGCGGCACAACCTGTACATCGTGGCCATCAGCATCGGCATGGGCCTGATCCCGGAGATCTCGCCCAAGTTCTTCAGCAAGATGCCGCACGTGCTGGAGCCGCTGCTGCACAGCGGCATCCTGCTGGCCGCCGTCACGGCCGTCGTGCTGAACCTGATCTACAACGGCTGGGAGCACGCGAAGGAAGGCGCGCACGCCCATTGATGTCCTGGGCGGGCCAGCCGCGAGCACGATGCCGCCGGCTGGCCACGGTTCGCTTACGGCATACGATGCGACCGCAACCAGATTGACATAATCAGGCTTGTGGCGAGTAGTCCGGCGCCGTCAGGGCGCCTTGCTTGCCAGGATGTCCTCGATGGCCTGCAGCTCGCCATCGCGCAGCGCCGGCTGCGACGGCACCGCCACGGCCTCGTCGATCTGCGACACGCGGCTGGCGCCGATGAGCACCGACGACATGCCCGCATGGCGCAGCACCCAGGCCAGAGCCAGTTGCGCCAGCGATTGCCCGCGCTCACGCGCCAAGGCCGCCAGCCGGCGCACGACCGCCAGCCGCTCAGCCGTCAGATGCTCCGCCTTCAGGAACTGGCCGCGGGCGGCGCGCGAGTCGGCGGGAATCGCACCGTCGAGGTAGCGGTCGCTCAGCAGGCCCTGCGCCAGCGGCGAATAGGCAATGCAGCCGATGCCCTCCCGCGCCAGGGCCTCCAGCAGGCGGTCGTCCTCGATGCGGCGATCGAACATGCTGTAGCGCGGCTGGTGGATCACGCAGGGCGTGCCCAGTTGGCGCAGCAGCGCCGAGGCCTCGCGCAGCAGCCCGGCTGGGTAGTTGGACAGCCCCACGTACAGCGCGCGCCCGCTGCGCACGGCGTGGTCCAACGCGGCCATCGTCTCCGCCAGCGGCGTCTGCGGGTCGGGACGGTGGTGGTAGAAGATGTCCACGTAATCAAGTTTCAGGCGGCGCAGGCTCTGGTCCAGGCTGGAGAGCAGGTACTTGCGCGAGCCGCCATCGCCGTAGGGCCCCGGCCCCATCGCGTGTCCCGCCTTGGTGGAGATGATCAGCTCGTCCCGGTGCGCGGCAAGGTCGCGGCGCAGGATCTCGCCCAGCGTGCACTCGGCCGAGCCCGGCGGCGGCCCGTAGTTGTTGGCCAGGTCCAGGTGCGTGATGCCGTGGTCGAAGGCGTGCAGCACCAGCTCGCGCGCGGTGTCGAAGCGATCCACCTCGCCGAAGTTGTGCCACAGGCCCAGCGAGACCGTAGGCAGCTTCAAGCCGCTGGCACCGCAGCGGCGGTAGGACATGGCGTCGTAGCGGGTGGTTGCAGGGCAATGGTTCTGCATGAAGTCCTTTCTGGAGATCGCGGTGGCAGCGGCCACGAAGCCGCCCGACAAGCCGTGCTCTGTAGCCTCCAGTGGGCACGGCGCTAACCCATTGATGGCGACGCAGCCTTGAAGCTGTGTCACGCTTGGTGCCTTGACGAAACCGCTTGGTGGTATGCGGGTCAAAGTCAATCGTCATCTACCCTGATTTAGGAGCCGACATGAACAACCGTCTGAAGATGCTCGCTCCCCTGCTCGCGCTGGGCGCGGCCCTGACCTGTGGCGGTGTTGCCCAGGCAGCCTCTGCCGATGACAGCCGCCTCCAGCAGCAGGTCGAGCAGACCTTGCAAGCGGCCCAGTTGCGCCACGCCGACGTGCGCGCCGTGGTGGAGAACGGCAAGGTCAACCTGCAAGGCTGGGTCGATGCACCCAACGACGTGCTGCAGGCCATGCGGCTCACCGCAGCCGTGCCGGGCGTCGAAGGCGTCACCAGCAATCTGCGCACTTGGCGTTCGACCGAGCGCTACTACTGACGAGGCGAAGCGCGGCCAGGCCGTCCGGATTCAGAACGCCGCGAAGGTGTAGTTGAAGCGCACGCGCACGGCCTTCTCGGTGGACTTGCCCGAGCCGCCCAGGGCGGGCAGGAAGCTGTCCGCGGACGAGGATGAATACGAGAGGGCCGGCGTGACGAAGGCGTTCTTGATCCCGAACAGCGAGAACTGGTAGCCCACGCCGATGGTGCGCACCGTCTCGTTGGGCCGGCCCGGCTCGTCCGGGTTGACGCGCCCAAGCTCCACGTGCACCCAGGGGCCCAGCGGCACCGTGTAGTTCGCGGCGATCACCGCGCTCTTCCACAAGTCCTGCGCCCGGCCTGCAGCCAGGTTCAGGTTGAGGTTGCCGGGGCCTATGGCCTTGCTGACGCTGAAGCCCGCGCCGCGCAGGTTCACGAAGCGGGCGCTGCCCGTGGCGCCGCCGTCGCTCATGCGGCCGATCTCGGCACCGGCCTTCAGCAGCCAGCCGTTGGCGCTGTAGCTCAGCACTGGCCGCAGCCCTTCCGCCTGCCCGGCCGCCAGGTTCTCGGCCTTGCCGGTCTCGGCCAGGCCCAGCTCCAGGTTCAATCCCTCGGCCAGCAGCGCATGGCCGGCCAGATGCACCACGTTGCCCGCGGAACCACCGAAGCGGCCACGGATGAAGTTGGCGCGGTACACGCCGCTGCCCGCACGGTTGAGCACCGTGTCGCGCCCTTGGGGAAACAAATCCACCGCCTCGAAGCGGCCGAGCTTGAGGTCCAGCTTCGCGTTGCCTGCCTGCACCCACATGTCATCGGTGGAGGCGCCGCCGTCTTTCTTGGCGAGGAAGGTCGCCTTGCCGGCCAGGAAGGCCTCACCCAGCGTCGTCTTGCCCATCAGGTTCAACTCGACCCGCCCGCCCTGCGTGGCCCCCACCTCGTTGTTCTGGTGCGTCGTGTCGATCTCGACGTTGGCGTTGCCGTTGAAGGCCACGGGCGACTCGTTGCCGCTCGGCGTCCAGGCCGGGCTCTGGCAGTAAGCCCCTCCTGCAGTCAGCAGGCTGGTCGCGGCGAGCAGGGCACGAGGCAGGGGGCGGTACGGCATGGCGCTTGTCTCCGTCAGGGGTAATGGCTGTACTTGCAAGGAACCCCACCGCCCGCTGGTACACGGGCCACGAGGCAGTTACATGTAATCAAAGCGGTTTGAATTTCGGTTCGAACTAAGCCACACATGGGCTCAAGAGGGACTGACTGAGGGACTGGTGCCGGAACCGGGGCCGGCTTCACACGGACGGCTCGCACGCCGTCACAGGGCTGATGGGCGCAACGCAGCGCTTAGGGCGTCTCCTTGAAAGCTCCTGGCGAAGGAGTCCAAAGCGCTTTAATAAAACCAGTTTATGTATTCCTGTGCCCTTTGCGATCCGGGTTTTCGCCAGGGCCGGAACCTTGTTTCATCCGGGACTGGCGGCCCTGCCGTTTCACATCAAGCAGCCATGTTTTGCGCGCGACTCGCCATTGCGGCACGGGAACACCGACGCGGCACACCCTTCAACGCCGACTTGGTGTATTAGGGTTTACCCTATAATGCATCGAACCCTTCAATGCTTTGCCGGAGGCGCGATGCTGACCACTCACCTTCTCTCGTGCCTGGGCCGGCACCTGTACCGGCGCTCCAGCGACGAGGCGCAGCAGCGGCTGCTGGCGCTGGCGGACCAATACCAGTCCACCCAGCCTTCCTATGCCGCCGACCTGCGCGAAGCCGCCGTTCGTCAGGCGCCGTCCAGCGCGCGCGCCGCGCCGCGCAGTGCTGGCGACTGGTGGCTGCTGATCACGAACACCGGGATGACGGCCAGGTAATCCTTGAAGCGGCCCTTGGCCTCGAAGCGCTCGCGAAACGGCGAGCCGTCGAGGAAGCGCCCCAGCCGCGGCACGATGCCGCCGCCCAGGTAGATGCCGCCGCGCGCGCCCAGCGTCAACGCCAGGTTGCCGGCCGCCGTGCCAAGGAAGGCGCAGAACAGGTTCAGGGCCTCCACGCAGCGCGCGTTGCTGTAGGCCAGGGCGCCGGCGGTGATGTCGGCCGCGGTCAGCGCCGGCGGCGGCGCCTGCGGATCGTCGATGGCGCCCAGCGCCGCGTGCAGATCGACCAGGCCCTGGCCGCACACCGCGCGTTCCGCCGACACGTGGCCGTGGCGTGCTGCCAGTTGCGCCAGCACTTCCCGCTCGCGCGGCGTGCACGCGGGCAAGGTGACATGCCCGCCCTCGCCCGCCACCGCGACGTGGCCGCCGCGGCCGTCGGGCAGCAGGCCCGAGACGCCCAGGCCCGTGCCCGGCCCGATCAGGCCGATGGCCGCTTCCGGCTGCGCTTGGCCACCGCCGACCCTGCGCAGCTCGCCGGACTTCAGAGCCGGCAGGGACAGCGCCAGCGCCGAGAAATCGTTGAGCACTTTCAGCTGCTCGAAGCCGAAGCGCGCCCGCACCGCCGCGATGGAAAAGGCCCAGTGGTGGTTGGTCATGCGCACCTGGTCGCCGAGCACCGGGTTGGCGATGGCGATGGCGCACCGCCGCGGCGTGGGCCGGCCCAGCCGCCGCAGGATCTCCCGCAGCGCATCGTCCAGGCTGGCGTGGTCGGCACAGGGCAGCGTGGCGATGTCCTCGATGGCCGCGCCGGGCTGCGCCTGCCAGGCGAAGCGGGCATTGGTGCCGCCGATGTCGGCCAGCAAACGGGATGGATCCATGGCCGTTCCTATCGCAGCCGGTACGCCCGCGCCTCGTAGGGCTGCAGGCTGAAGTGGCGGATGTCCTCGCCGGCATCGACGGGGTAGTTGGCGATCAGCAGCTCGTGACCGTCGAAGGCCAGCTCTTCGGGCAGTTCGCAGCGCGGCGTGGCGCTACTGAAATTGCAGACCACCAGCAGCCGCTCCTGGCCCAGCGTGCGCGTGTAGGCGTAGATCTGCGGATGCTCGGCCAGCAGCAGCTCGTAGCGGCCGTGCACCACCACCGGCAGCGTGCGGCGCAGCTCGATCAGCCGCCGGTAGTGGTGGAACACCGAATCCGGGTCGGCCATCGCCTGCTGCGCGTTCACCCCGCGGTGGTTGGGATTCACGCCGATCCAGGGCCTGCCGCTGCTGAACCCGGCGTTGGGGCCATCGTTCCACTGCATGGGCGTGCGCGCGTTGTCGCGGCTCTTGGCGTGGATGGCGGCCATCACTTGCGCCGGCGCCATGCCGCGCTCGTCCACCGCCTCGCGCCACAGGTTCAGCGTCTCGATGTCGCGGTACTCGTCGATGGAGCCGAAGCGCACGTTGGTCATGCCCAGCTCCTCGCCCTGGTAGACGTAGGGCGTGCCCTGCAGCAGGTGCAGGAAGGTGGCGAGCATCTTGGCCGACTCCACCCGCCAGCGGCCCTCATCGCCGAAGCGCGACACCGGGCGCGGCTGGTCGTGGTTGGAGAGGTAGAGGCTGTTCCAGCCGCGGCCATATAACTCCCGTTGCCAGCGCGACATCGAGGCCTTGAGGTCGAGCAGGTCCAGCGCCTTGAGGCCCCACTTGCCCAGGCCGAGCGCGGGATCGGCGTCGAGATCCACGTGCTCGAACTGGAACAGCATGTTGATGAAGCCCTCCTCCTCGTGCGTGAGCTGCACGCCATGCTCGGGCGTCGCGCAGGGGGCCTCGCCGACCGTGATCAGGTCGTAGCGCGAGAGCACCTCGTTCTTCATCTCGCGCAGGAACTCGTTCAGGCGCGGGCCGTGGAACACCAGCGGCCCCGGCGGCTGCCAGCGCCGCTGCGGCACCGTGACGGGCGCATCGGGCAGGCCGGACACCTTGGAGATCATGTTGATGACGTCCATGCGGAACCCGTCCACGCCCTTGTCCAGCCAGAAGCGCATGAGCGCGTACACCTCCTGGCGCAGTTGGGGGTTCTCCCAGTTCAGGTCTGGCTGCTTTTTCGAGAACAGGTGCAGGTAGTACTCGCCCGTGGGCTCGTGCAGTGTCCAGGCGGAGCCGCCGAAGGCCGAGGCCCAGTTGTTGGGCTCGGCGCCGTCGCGCGGCGGACGCCAGATGTAGTAGTCGCGGTAGGGGTTGTCCTTGCCCTTGCAGGCTTCCACGAACCACGGGTGCTCGTCGGAGCTGTGGTTGACCACCAGGTCCATGACGAGTTTCAGCCCGCGCGCGTGCAGGGCATCGAGCAGCGCGTCGAAGTCGGCCATGGTGCCGAACTCGGCCATGACGTCGCGGTAGTCGCTGATGTCGTAGCCGTTGTCGTCGTTGGGCGACTTGTAGATGGGCGACAGCCACACCACGTCCACGCCCAGCGCCTTGAGGTAGTCCAGCTTGGACGTGATGCCGCGCAGGTCGCCGATGCCGTCGCCGTTGCTGTCGCAGAAGCTGCGCGGGTAGACCTGGTAGACCACGCTTTCCTTGAACCAGGGTCCCTTCATGCCGGCAGCTCCACCGTGCGCCGGCAGGCCAGGCCCGCGGCGTCGAAGAGGTGCAGCTGCTCGGGCTGCAGGCGCAGCGTCAGGCGCGCGCCCGGGGCCTGCGTGGCGGCGCCTTCCACGCGCGCCGTCATCGTGCCCAGGCCCGAGCCGGCATCGACGTAGAGCAGCGAGGCATCGCCCAGGCGCTCGACGTGCAGCAGGCTCACCGGCAGCGGCGCGCCCTCGCCTTCGTCCGCCACCACCATGTGCTCCGGCCGCACGCCCAGCTGCACCGCGGCGTGGCGCTCCAGGTGCCGCGCATCGACGGCCACGCGCAGGCGCTGTCCGCCCAGCTCGACCTCGGCATGGCCGGCCTGTGCGTCCAGCAGCCGTGCCGGCAGCACGTTCATCTTGGGCGAGCCGATGAACTCGGCCACGAAGCGGCTGGCCGGGCGGTGGTAGAGCGCCATGGGCGAGCCCGCCTGCGCCACGCTGCCGCGCTCCTCGATCAGCTTGCCGGCGTGCAGCAGCACGATCTTGTCGGCCAGCGTCATGGCCTCGACCTGGTCGTGCGTCACGTAGATCATGCTGGCCGAGCCCAGGTCCTTGTGCAGCTTGGCGATCTCCAGCCGCGTCTGCACCCGCAGCGCCGCGTCCAGGTTGGACAGCGGCTCGTCGAACAGGAACACCTTGGGCTCCTTGACGATGGCGCGCCCAATGGCCACGCGCTGGCGCTGTCCGCCGGACAGGGCCTTGGGCAGCCGCTCCAGCAGCGGCGTGAGCTGCAGGATCTCGGCCGCGGCCTTCACCTTGCGCTCGATGGCCGCCTTGTCCGCGCCCAGCGTGCGCAGGCCGAAGGCCATGTTCTCCGCCACCGTCATGTGCGGATAGAGCGCGTAGCTCTGGAACACCATGGCCACGCCGCGCTTGGCCGGCGGCAGGTCGTTGACACGCTGGCCGCCGATGAGCAGGGCGCCGGAAGTGATGTCCTCCAACCCCGCGACCATGCGCAGCAGCGTCGACTTGCCGCAGCCCGAAGGCCCGACGAAGACGCAGAACTCGCCGCTGCCGATCTCGATGTCGGCGTCGTTGATGGTCAGGGGCAGCCCCGGCGCATAACGCTTGCGAACCTGGCGGAAGTCGATGCGGGTCATGGATGTCTCCTCGGTGTGGATGCGGGACTCAGCCCAGGCGGGCGAACATCACGCCCCACGGATCGAAATGCAGCGTGCCGTTGTCCAGCCGCGCACCGTCGGCACCGCTGTCGCGCAGCACGTCCACCGGCGTCAGACCTTCGGGCAACGCCAGCGAGGCGGGCGCGTTGCTGAGGTTGAAGGCGCACAGCACGCGTTGGCTTTGGTGCTCGCGCACATGGGCCAGCACCTGCGCATGGCGCGGCAGCAGGTGCATGTCCCCCTTGACCAGCGCCGGCTGGCCGCGGCGCCAGTGCAGCAGGCGGCTGTAGTGCTGCAGCAGCGAGCCCGGCTGTGCCCATTGCAGGGCCGCCGCCAGCGGGCGGTGCGACTCGGCCAGCGGCAGCCACGGTTTCACATGGCCGCTGCCGAAGCCCAGGTCCGGGCCCTCGGCCGACCAGGGCATGGGCGTGCGGCAGCCGTCGCGGCCCTTGAACTCCGGCCACATCGTGACGCCGTAGGGGTCCTGCAGGTCCTCGAAGGCGATGTCGGCCTCGGGCAGGCCCAGCTCCTCGCCCTGGTAGATGCACACGCTGCCGCGCAGGCTCAGCAGCAGCGCCGCGGCGGCACGCAGTTGCGCAGGCGACGGGTTCGCGCCGCCCCAGCGCGTGGCCACGCGCATGCAGTCGTGGTTGGAGATGGCCCAGCAGGCCCAGCCGTCGCCAGCGATGCGCTGGAAGCGCTCGATCAGGTCGTGCAGGTAGGGCGCGTCGTGCGCCGACCCCAGCAGGTCGAAGCAGTAGGCCATGTGCAGCTTGTCGCTGCCGCGGGTGTAGTCGGCCACCATGGCCAGCCCGGCCTCGTCGCCGATCTCGCCCACCATGGTGGTGTCGTGGTACTGGTCCACCAGCTCGCGCAGCCGGCGCAGGAAGCCCAGGGCCTCGGGCTGGCTCTTGCTGTGGCGGTGGATCTGCCACGAGTACGGGTTCATCGACGGAGCGGTGGCGTCGTCGACCGTCGGCATGCCCCGGCCCGGGTTGTCGCGCAGCTGCGCGTCGTGGTAGCAGAAGTTGATGGCGTCCATGCGGTAGCCGTCCACGCCCAGCTCCAGCCAGAAGCGCACCGTCTGCAGCAGCGCGTCCTGCACCGCGGGGTTGTGGAAGTTGAGGTCCGGCTGGCTGGTGAGGAAGTTGTGCAGGTAGTACTGGCGCCGGCGCGTGTCCCACTGCCAGGCGCTGCCGCCGAACACGCTGAGCCAGTTGTTGGGCGGCGTGCCGTCGTGCTTGGCGTCGGCCCACACGAACCAGTCGGCCTTGGGGTTGTCGCGGCTGCCGCGGCTCTCGACGAACCACGGGTGCTGGTCCGAGCAGTGCGACAGCACCTGGTCGATCACGACCTTCAGGCCCAGCTCGTGCGCGCGCTTCACCAAGGCCCTGAAGTCGTCCACCGTGCCGTACATCGGATCGACGTCGCAGTAGTCGCTGATGTCGTAGCCGAAGTCCTTCTGCGGGCTCTTGAAGAAGGGAGACAGCCACACCGCGTCGGCGCCGAGCCGGGCGACGTGCTCCAGGCGCGCCGTGATGCCCGGCAGGTCGCCGATGCCGTCGCCGTTGCTGTCTGCGAAGCTGCGCGGGTAGATCTGGTAGATCACGCCGCCGCGCCACCATTCGTTGTTGGATGCCTTGGGCTTGTGCATGGTTGTCACCCCTTGACGGCCCCGGCGGTCAGGCCGGAGACGATCTTGCGTTGGAAGACGAGGACGAGGCCGATCAGGGGCAGGGTGACGAGCACCGAGGCGGCCATGATCTTTCCCCACGGGATGTCGTACAGGCTGGCCCCGCTGATGAGCGAGATCGACACCGGCACGGTGCGCTCGTTGTTGTCGAGCACGAAGGTGAGCGCGAACAGGAACTCGTTCCACGCCGCGATGAAGGCCAGCAGCCCGGTGGACACCAGCGCCGGCCACAGCAGAGGCATGAACACCTGCCAGATGATGCGAAGCGGCCCGCAGCCGTCCATGATGGCCGCCTCCTCCAGCTCCTTGGGCAGCTGCTTCATGAAGGTGGTCAGCACCCACACGGTGAAGGGCAGCGTGAAGATCAGGTAGGGCAGCACCAGCCCGGCGGCCTGGTTGTAGAGGCCCAGGGCGCGGATCAGCTCGAACATGCCGGCCAGCACCGCCACCTGCGGGAACATCGACACCGCCAGGATCGTCACCAGCAGCAGCCCGCGCCCCTTGAAGGGAATGCGCCCCAGGGCGTAGGCGGCCGTCACGCCCAGCACCAGCGACAGCGCCACCACCGCCACCGACACGCCGACCGAGTTCAGCACGTGGCGCAGGAAGGGCTGCTCACCGCCCGAGAGCAGCGAGGCGTAGTTCTCCAGGCTGGCGCCGCTGGGCCACAGGCTGGGGTCGAACAGCGCGCTGCCGGTCTTGAACGAGGTCGAGACCGCGTACAGGAAGGGATAGACCGAGACGATGGTGACCAGGGCGGCCAGCCCGTAGATCGCGGCCGACGCGGCGCGAGAACGTTGCGCGCTCATTGGGCATCCTCCAGGCGGCGGTTGCGGGCCAGGCGCATGACCAGCACGGTCGCCAGGCCGATCATCAGGAACAGCACGGTGGAGGCCGCGGAGCCGTAGCCCATGTAGCCGTTGTCCACCATCTCGCGGCGCACGAAGCCGGACATGCTGATGGTGCTGGCGTTGTTGGACGTGAGCACAAAGATCAGGTCGAACACGCGCAGCGCATCGAGCAGCCGGAACACCACCGCCACCATCAGCGCCGGGCGGATCAGCGGCAGCGTCACGCGCCAGAACACGCGCAGCGGGTGCACGCCGTCCACGCGCGCCGCCTCGTAGCAGTCCCTGGGCAGGGTCTGCAGCGCGGCCAGGATCAGCAGCGCCATGAAGGGCGTGGTCTTCCACACGTCCACCGCCACCACGGTCCACATGGCGAAGGCCGGGTCGGCGGTCCAGGCGATGGGGTGCTGGATCAGGCCGGCCGACAGCAGCAGGTGGTTGATGACGCCGAACTGGTCGTGCAGCATCCAGCCCCACATCTTCGCGGACACGATGGTCGGGATGGCCCAGGGCACCAGCACCGCGGCGCGCACCAGCGAGCGGCCCTTGAACTCCTGGTTCAGCAGCAGCGCCACGCCCAGGCCGAACAGGGTTTCCAGCAGCACCGAGGCCAGCGCGAACTTCAGCGTGTTGGCGATGGAGATACCCCAGTCGCTGGCCCAGAAGCCCTCGGTGTTGTTCGGGTTGTAGAACAGCCCGAACTCGCCGAAGTAGTTGCCCAGGCCGACGAACTGCGCGGCGCCGGGGTCGTTGATGTTGGCGTCGGTGAAGCTGAACCAGATCGTGCGCGCCAGCGGCCACAGGGCCACCGCCGCGAGGGTGATCAGCATCGGCGCCAGGAACAGCCACGCGGTGCGCGTGCGCTGCGCCAGCAGCGGCTGCCGGCGCGGCCGGGCCGCCGCCGTGGGCATCGCCTTGGGCAGGGTGCTCATGTCGTGCGCTGCCATGTGCGGCCTCACCACTTGCCGCGCTTGATCTGGTTGAGCCGGCCTTCGAGGCGCTTGGCGGCGTCCTCGGCGCTGGCCTGGCCCGACATCACGTCATGCGCGGTGTTCCACAGCGCCTGGCTGACCTCGGGGTACTTGGCGCCGGTGACGGTGGAAGGCCGCGGCACGGCATTGACCAGCACCTCGTACATGTCGGCCATGAAGGGGTTGGCCGCCAGCACGTCCTTGTCCTTGTAGAGCTCGGGCATGGTGGGGTTGAAGGAGTACTTCACGGCGCGCTCCTTCTGGATCTCGCGGCTGCTGAGGTACATCACCAGGTCGGCCGCGGCTTCGGGGTTCTTGGAATACTTGCTCACCGCCCACTGCCAGCCGCCCAGCGTGGCCGCGTGCTGGCCCTCGCCGCCACCGCGCGGCAGCGGCGCCACGCCCACCTTGCCCTTCACGGCGCTGTCCGCGCCCTGCCCCAGCGACCAGGCGTAGGGCCAGTTGCGCATGAAGGCCGCCTTGCCGTTCTGGAACACGCCGCGCGCGTCCTCCTCGGCGTAGTTCAGCACCCCCTTGGGCGCGATGTTGCCGGGCCAGGACGCGGCCATCTTCAGCGCCTGCACGGTGGCCGGGCTGTTGACCGTGACCTTGCCGCTCGCATCGACGACCTGCCCGCCGAAGCTGCTGATCCACTCCAGCGCGTTGCAGCTCAGGCCCTCGTAGGCCTTGCCCTGGAACACGAAGCCCTGGAAGTCCGCGGCGCCGGCGGCGCGCTCGCCGTCCTGGATCTTCTTTGCCGCGGCGTTGAGCTCCTGCCACGTCGTGGGCGGCTGCAGGCCGTACTTCTGCAGCAGGTCCTTGCGGTAGTACAGCATCCCGGCGTCGGACATGTTGGGCATCGCCAGCAGCTTCCCGTCCACCGTGTTGTTGGCCACGATGGCCGGGAAGTGCTCCTTCTCCGCGCCCTTGCTGTAGGGCTTCAGGTCCAGCAGGTGGTCCTTGAGGACGCCGGGCCACACCACGTCGATGTTGAGCACGTCCAGGTCGCTGGACTTGGCCGCGAACATCTGCCGGAACAGCGACAGGATGTCCGTGCTGGAGCTCGGCATGGTGAAGATCTTCACCGTGTGCCCCGTCTTGGCGGCCCACTGCGCCGAATGGCGCTTGCAGTTCTCGAAGTCCACGCCCACCGAGGCGCAGGAGATCGTGAGCGTCGCCGCCTGCGCCGAAGCCAGCGTTGCCGCGATCCCGACCGCCCCTGCGAAGTAATGCAAAGCCTTCATGCCGATGTCTCCTGCCGAATAGCTAACGTGGATTGATTATTTCCCAAAGCGCTTTGGATTGGCCTATCGGAAACCCTGAAAGCGCTGGGATGCGGCCAACGGCGTGCCCGGCGGGCTCAGGCCGCGGCCCGGCCCTGGGCCGCGACCGCGCGCAGGGAGGCCTCGATGGCGGCGGCGTCGCCGAGGTAGTAGTGGCGCAAGGGCCGCAGCGCGGCATCCAGCTCGTAGACCAGCGGCTGCCCGGTGGGCAGGTTCAGCTCGGCAATGGCGGCGTCGGAAACGTCGTCGAGGATCTTGATCAGCGCGCGCAGGCTGTTGCCGTGCGCCGCGACGATCACGCGCTGGCCGCTGAGCACCGCCGGCGCGATGGTGTCGCGCCAGTACGGCAGCACGCGCGCCACCGTGTCCTGGAGACACTCGGTGCGGGGCACGTCCCCGCCCAGCTCGCGGTAGCGCGGGTTGCCGGCCTCGTGCCGCGGGTCGCCTTCGGCCAGCGCCGGCGGCGGCTCGTCGTAGGAGCGGCGCCAGCACTGCACCTGGGCTTCGCCGTACGGCGCCGCGGTCTCGGCCTTGTTCAAGCCCTGCAGCGCGCCGTAGTGGCGCTCGTTGAGGCGCCAGGTGGGCCGCACGAGGATGTACATGCAGTCCAGCTCCTCCAGCACGGTCCAGAGCGTCTTGATGGCGCGCTTCTGCACCGAGGTGTAGGCCAGGTCGAAGTCGAAGCCGAGCGCCTTCAGCAGCTGGCCGGCCGCACGGGCCTCGTCCAGTCCGCGGTCGCTGAGCGGGACGTCGGTCCAGCCGGTGAAGCGGTTTTCCTGGTTCCAGACCGATTCGCCATGGCGCAAGAGAACGAGTTGGTGCATGGCTCAGGCCTCCGTGATGTGCAGCAGGTTGGTGGTGCCGGCCGTGCCGAAGGGCATGCCGGCGGCAATGGCGATGGGCGCGCCCGGCGCGGCGAAGCCCTGCGCGCGCACCACGGCGCGCGCGGTCTCGACCATGCCGGCCACGTCGTGGATGCCCTCCCCCACGTGCACCGCGTGCACGCCCCAGGCCAGCGCCAGCCGCCGCGCGATGGGCAGCCGCGGCGTGACGCACAGCACCGGCGCCACCGGCCGCTCGCGCGCGGCGCGCAGGCTGGTGGCGCCCGAGCGCGTGTAGGTCACCAGCGCGGCGATGGGCAGCAGGTCGGCGCTCTGGCGCAGCGAGGTGCAGATGGCGTCGGCCACGCTGGCCACCGGCGCGACGTGCGAGGCGTCGATCACGGTGCGGTAGTACGGGTCGCCCTCGACCTCCCGGATGACCCGGTCCATCACCGCCACCGCCTCCACCGGGTAGCGGCCGGAGGCCGACTCCGCCGACAGCATCACCGCGTCGGCCCCGTCGTAGACGGCGGTGGCGACGTCCGAGGCCTCGGCGCGCGTGGGCACCGGCGAGGCGACCATGGATTCCAGCATCTGCGTCGCCACGATCACCGGTTTGCCTTGGCGCCGGCAGGCGCGATTGATCCGCTTCTGCAGCCGCGGCACGGCCTCGGCCGGCAGCTCCACGCCCAGGTCGCCGCGCGCCACCATCACCGCGTCGGAGGCCTCGACGATGGCATCCAGGCACTCGATCGCCGAGGGCTTCTCCAGCTTGGCCAGCAGCGCCGCCCGCCCCTGCACCAGCGTGCGCAGCTCCTGCAGGTCCTCGGGCCGCTGCACGAAGGACAGCGCCACCCACTCCACGCCCAGTTCCAGCCCGAAAGCCAGGTCCTCGCGGTCCTTGACCGTCAGCGCGGAGATCGGCAGCAGCACGCCGGGCACGTTGACGCCCTTGCGCTCGGAGAGCGGGCCGCCGGCCACGACGCGCGTGTGCGCGTGGTCCAGCCCGCAGCTCTCCACGCGCAGCCGCAGCTTGCCGTCGTCGAGCAGCAGCTCCGCGCCCGGCGCCAGCGCGGCGAAGATTTCCGGGTGCGGCAGGTTCACGCGCGTCGCGTTGCCCGGCGCGGGGTCCAGGTCCAGGCGGAAGGCCGCGCCGGCCTCCAGCACGACGGGGCCGGCGGCGAAGCGGCCGATGCGCAGCTTCGGCCCTTGCAGGTCGAGCAAGATCGCGATCGGGCGGCCCGTCTCCTGCTCCACGCGCCGGATCAGCTCCGCGCGCTCGCGGTGCTCCACGTGGCTGCCGTGGCTGAAATTGAGTCGGAACACGTCCGCGCCGGCTTCGAACAGCGCGCGGATGGTGTCCAGGGACGAGCTGGAGGGGCCCAGCGTCGCGACAATCTTCGCGCGTCGTTGACGGCGCATCGGGATATCAGGCACGGTGGTGGCCTTTCGTGGGGGGTGGAGGAAAAGGAGGGCGGAAGCGGTTCGCACGGGCGGTGGTTCGTTCCGACTCTTCATTGGCACTGAAATAAAAACCCGTTCGGGCTGAGCTTGTCGAAGCCCCTGTGGCGATAACCGAGCGCCTGCCCTTCGACGGGCTCAGGGCGAACGGGTAACAGGGTTTCTGGCCAGTAAGTGGGGCTCGCATCAGCCCATGCACGCCTGCGCACCCACGGCGGCCGCATGGCGGCTCAGCAGGTCGGCGCTGCGCTGGCGCAGCAAAGGCAGCTCGCTGGACAGGCCCAGCCGCGCGCAGTCGCCGAGGTAGGCCGCGTCGCGGCGCAGCCGCGTGAGGTCGATGCGCCAGCCCAGCCCGACCATCAGCCACTTGAAGTCCACCAGCGCCAGCAGGTGGTCGTCGCTGTCGGGGGTAACCGGGTGGGCGTTCATGGCAGCTCCTCGTCAAGACATGCCGGCGAGCCCGGCACAGGCTGAAAGACCGTTCCTGGTGCGAGCGCCGGCTTGGCGGGCTCTTGCACTCCGCTTTGGCCAACGCGGCGGGTTTGCGACCAAAGCGCTTTGGCTTAATGGATAAGTTAGTCAAAGCGGTTTGGATGGCATTCGGTGTTTTCCCTGATGTGTTTAGCCAGTCCTGAGGCCGATGTACGACGTCAGTTCTTAAGGCGCCGTGCTACGATCCAAACCGCTTTAGATGGCGTGTAACTTGCGCCCAATCCGCTTCCAGACCTGCAGGGAAACGCTCTTGAAGACGAACCTCAAAGTGCTGTCCCAGTCGCTCGGCCTGTCGCAGACCACCGTGTCGCGGGCGCTGGCCGGGTATTCCGACGTCAGCCCGGTCACGCGGCAGCGCGTGCTGGAGGCGGCCCGGGCCTCGGGCTACGAGCCCGACACCACGGCCCGGCGCCTGGCCACGGGCCGATCCGAGGCCATCGGCATCATCTATCCCTTTGGCGACAGCGGCCTGGGCGACCCGCGCTTCGTCGAGGTGGTGGGCGGCCTCTCCGACGGCCTGGCCGAGGCCCGCATGGAACTGATGGTGGTGGCGGCACGCCCGCAGACCGAGCTGGACGGCTACCGCCGGCTCACCAGCTCGCGCGCCGTGGACGCGCTGATCGTGGCCAACACCCGGCTGGAGGACGCGCGCATCCAGTTCCTGCAGGAGCGCAAGTTTCCCTTCGTGGCCTATGGGCGCACGAACAGCGCCGCGCCCTATGCCTGGTTTGATTTCGACAACGAGGCCGGTGGCCGCCTGGCCACCGAGCGGTTGCTGGGCCTGGGGCACCGGCGCATCGCACTGATCCACGCGCCGGTGAGCATGACCTTCGCGGCGCAGCGCCATGCGGGCTACGTGCAGGCCCTGCGCGCGGCCGGCATCGAGCCGGACCCGGCCCTGGTGCTGGAAGTGCCGCTGGACCGCCAGGGCGCCTACGAGGCCACACGGCGCCTGCTGGCGCTGGCCGAGCCCCCCACGGCCCTGCTGGTGGACAACAACCTCAGCGGCGTGGGGGCGCTGCGCGCGCTCATGGAAAGCGGCTGGCAGCCGGGCCGGGGGCTGTCGCTCATCGTCTACGACGGCGTGCCCGCCGATTTGCCGCTGCCCTACCGCGTCACCGCGGTGGAGCAGCCCACCGGCGTGGAGAGCGGCCGGGCGCTGGCGCGGCTGGTGCTGGACCTGCTGGCCGGGCAGCCGGTGCAGACGCTGCACCAGCTGGCGCAGCCGGTGATCGCGCCGGGGGACACGGACCGGCCCGCGGACCAGAGCAACTGATCCCAACGCTTCGTCGGCGCTGAAATAGAAAACCGTTCGGGCTGAGCCCTTCGACAAGCTCAGGAGAGCCTTGTCGAAGCCCTGGAGACCGAGCGCCTGCCCTTCGACAGGGCCTGTCCCGAGCTTGTCGAAGGGCTCAGGGCGAACGGGGTTTGCTTCACTCGCGAAGTTGAGCCGGAATGAGCGAAGCTCACGAGCCATTGGGTCCTCCCTTCCGGGTCCGGCAGGGCACTCGCCTCAATGCGCCAGGCACTCGGCCGGGATCTGGTCCGGCCGCATGGCGCCGGTCATCACCGCCACCGTGTCGCTCATGCTGATCTTCTTGGGGTCCAGCACCGCGGCGCGGCGGCCCAGGCGGGCCACGTGGATGCGGTCGGCGATCTCGAACACGTGCGGCATGTTGTGGCTGATCAGCACCACCGGCAGGCCGCGGTCGCGCACGCGCCGGATCAGCTCCAGCACCATGTTCCCTTCCTTCACGCCCAGCGCGGCGGTGGGCTCGTCCATGATCACCACGTGCTGCGCGAAGGCCGCGGCGCGCGCCACCGCCACGCACTGGCGCTGGCCGCCGGAGAGCGTGGACACCGGCTGCGTCATGGAGCGGATGCCCACCTTGAGGTCGTTGAGCCGCTCGACGCTCTGCTCCAGCATCGTCTTCTTGTCCAGCATGCGCAGCACCTTGCCGCGCCAGTCCGGCAGCCGCAGCTCGCGGCCGAGGAACAGGTTCTCGGCGATGGTCATGGCGGGCGCGACGGCCAGGTCCTGGTAGACGGTCTCGATGCCGGCGCGGCGCGCGTCGATCGGGCTGCCGAAGCGCACCGGCTTGCCGTCCAGCAGGATCTCGCCCTCGTCGGGAATGGTCGCGCCCGACAGGCACTTGATCAGCGAGGACTTGCCGGCGCCGTTGTCGCCGATCACGGCCAGGATCTCCCCGGCGCGCAGCTCGAAGTCGGCACCGTCCAGGGCCGTGACCTGGCCGTAGCGCTTGATCAGGCCGCGGGCCTGCATCACCAGGGGCGCCGCGCCGGCGGCAGCGGCCGGGCGGTTGGCCGGGGCGGGACGGGTCAGCACTTGCGTGTTCATCAGCGCGCTCCCTTGTGCGAAAGCTGGTCGGCCGCGACGGCCAGGATGACGAGGATGCCGGTGACGAGCACCTGGTAGATCGAGGAGACGCCCATGAGCGTCAGGCCGTTGCGGAACACGCCCACGATCAGCGCGCCCACCAGCGTGCCCAGCACCGCGCCGCGCCCGCCGAAGAGGCTCGTGCCGCCCAGCACCACGGCCGTGATGGCGTCCAGGTTCTCGGTCTGTCCCGCGTTGGGGTCGCCCACGCCGGTGCGGCCGACGGAGAGCAGCGAGGCCAGGCCGTAGAACAAGCCCGCGAGCACGTACACGCCCAGCAGCACGCGCTGCGTCGGGATGCCGGTGAGCCGCGTCGCCTCGGGGTTGTTGCCCACGGCATAGACATGGCGCCCGCGCGCGGTCTCCTTCAGCGCGAACCAGGTGATGCCGTAGAGAGCCAGCATCAACAGCACGCCCCAGGCCATGGAAGTGCTGCCCAGCGTGAAGGTCTCGCCCAGGGCAATCATCGACGGCGGCAAGCCGGTGACGGTCTGCGACTGCGAGTAGAGCTGCGTGATGGCGAAGGCGATGTTCATGGTGCCCAGCGTCACGATGAACGGCGGCAGCTTCACCTTGGTGACCAGCAGCCCGTTGAGCAGGCCGAAGGCCGAGGTCACGGCCAGGCCGCAGGCGATGGCCGCGGCCGGCGGCAAGCCCAGCTCGGTGGCGAGCTTGCTCATCACGATGCCGCCCAGCGCCATCACCATGCCGCAGCTCAGGTCGATGCCGGCGGTCAGGATGATCAGCGTCTGGCCGATGGCGATCACGCCCACCACCATCACCTGCTGCAGGATCAGCGCCAAGTTGGGCCCGGTGAAGAAGCGGTCGCTCTGCGTGGCGAAGAAGGCGCAGGCGGCCAGCAGGGCCAGCAGCGGCCCCAGCGCCGCCAGCGGCGGCAGGTGGCGCGCGGACTTGAGGTTCAGCGACGACGGGTTCAGGACGAGGCTCATTTCTTTCCCCAGCAGAGTTCGAGGCCCTTGGCGACGTCGAGGCTGGCGACGCCTTCCACGGGACGGGCGGTGACGAGGTTCACGCCGGTGTCGACGAAGCCCGAGAGCTTCTTCCCGGTGCGGGCGTAATCGATGGCGGCTTCCACGCCCAGCGCCGCCATGCGCAGCGGGTACTGCTGCGAGGTCGCGGCAATGGCGCCGGCGCCCACGTCGCGCACGCCCTGGCAACCGCCGTCCACCGAGACGATGGTCACGCCCTTGTCCTTGCCCGCGGCGCGTAGCGCCCGGTGGGCACCGGCCGCGGCGGGCTCGTTGATGGCGTACACGAGGTTGATCTCCGGGTGCTTCTGCAGGCAGTTCTCCATCACGGTCTGCCCCTTGGCCTGGTCGCCGTAGCTGTCGGCCATGCACACCACCTCCGCCGGCTGCGCCAGCAGCTTGCTGTTGGCGTCCAGGCTCTTCAGCCCGAAGCCCTGCAGGAAGCCGTTGTGGCGCTGCGCGCCCACGGGGTGGCCGGGCAGCAGGTCCAGCGTGGCGATCACGGGCTTCCTGCCGCCCAGCGCCGAGCGCGCGTACTGGCCGATGAGCACGCCGGCCTGGTAGTTGTCGGTGGCCAGCAGCGCGTCGGCGGCGTCCTGCGGGTCGGTCGGGCTGTCCAGCGTGATCACCTGCACGCCCTTGGCCCGCACCCGGCGCAGCGTGGGCACGATCGCCTTGGCGTCGCTGGGCGTGATCAGGATCGTCTTCGCGCCGGCCGCGACCATGTTCTCCATCGCCGCCACCTGGCCCAGGTTGTCGCCGTCGGCGCGGCCGGCCGCCGTCAGCAGCACGGCGCCGCGCGCCTGGGCGGCTGCCGCCGCGCCCTCCTTCATCTTCACGAAGAAGGGATTGGTCTCGGTCTTGGTGATCAGTCCGACCACCGGCGGTTCATTCGTTGTCGGGGCCGCGGCGGCCGAGAGCGCCGCGGCGCTCAGGGCCGCGAGGGCTGTTCGCTTCAGCATGCTTGTCTCCTGGTGGGACGCCCGCGGTAGCGCTGCTGTTGGCGTCCGGGGTGAGAGAAGTCTCGGTCACCGGATTTAATAAATCAAGCTGAATGATTAATGGAAAACCCGCTGTTGCCGTTCGCAGCTTGAAGGCAGCATGGCGGCCATGCAAGGCGCTTTGGATGCGCCGGGAAGCAGGAGAAACGTGATGTTCATGGTGTGTGGCGAGGCCCTGATGGACGTGTTCGGCGCCGGTGACAGCGCCGAGGGCGTGGCGCTGGATGCGCGCGTGGGCGGCTCGCCCTTCAACGTGGCGCGGGGGCTGGCGCGGCTGGGCTGCGAGGCGGGTTTCCTGGGCGCGGTGTCCACCGACTTCCTGGGCGAGCGGCTGATGCGCTCGCTGCGCGAGGAAGGCGTGGACACGTCCTGCGTCGCGCGGCTGGAGGCGCCCACCACGCTGGGCCTGGTCGGGGTGGACGAGCACGGCGCGCCCTCCTACGCCTTCCACGGCGCGGGCTGTGCCGACCGGCTGTTGCTGCCGCGGCACCTGCGCGACCTGCCGTCCGGCGTGCGGGCGCTGCATTTCGGCTCCTACGCCATGGTGGTCGAGCCGACCGCGGGCACCCTGCGCGCGCTGGCCGCCGCCGAGCGCGGCCGGCGCCTGATCGCCTACGACCCCAACGTGCGCCTGAACGTCGAGCCGAGCCTGGAGCGCTGGCGCGAGACGGTGCAGGGCATGGCGGCCTGCGCCGACCTCGTCAAGGTCAGCGAGGAAGACCTGGGCCTGCTCTACCCCGGCCGTGCGGCCGAGGCCGTGGGGCAGGACTGGCTCGCTGCAGGCTGCACGCTGGTCGTGGTGACGCGCGGCGGCGACGGGGCGCTGGCCTTCCGCCGCGGCGAGAGGCTGCAGGTGCCGGCGCCGGCCACGGCCGTGGTGGACACCGTCGGCGCCGGCGACACCTTCCAGGCCGCGCTGCTGTGCGCGCTGGGCGAAGCACAGGCGCTGGATGCCGCCGCGCTGGCGGCGCTGCCCGCCACGCGGCTGGAGTT
>JAEYPG010000507.1 GCA_023410975.1 Pseudomonadota bacterium | reverse complement strand
CGGCATCGGCGCGGCGCTGGCGCTGCTGTCGGCGCTGCCGGTGCTGGCCGCGCGCGCCGGGCCTCGCGGGCTGGCCCTGGCCCTGGCCGGGGTGGCGGTGGTGCTGGGGCTGGGTTCGGCGCTGGGGCCGGCGGCCTTCACGCTGGGCCACGGCACGCTGCGCGTGAGCCTGGTGCAGACCAACGTGGCGCAGGATGAAAAATTTGCCGCCGAGCACCTGCCCGGCGCACTGGCTTGGCTGCGCCAGGCGCTGGACCAGGCGCGCGGCGACCTGGTGGTGGCGCCCGAGACCGCCATCCCGCTGCTGCCCTCGCAGCTGCAGGACGTCGCCCCCAGCTACTGGGGCGCGCTGCGCGATCGCTTCGAGCACTCGCCACAGGCTGCGCTTATCGGCGTGCCGCTGGGCAGCTTCGAGGAGGGCTACACCAACTCCGTGCTGGGCTTGTCCTCGCACACCGCCGACCGCGAGCCCTACCGCTACGACAAGGTGCACCTGGTGCCCTTCGGCGAATTCATCCCGCCGCTGTTCCGCTGGTTCACCGACCTGATGCAAATCCCGCTGGGCGACTTCGCCCGCGGGCCGCTGAACGCGCCGTCCTTTGTCGCGCTGGGCCAGCGCCTGGCCCCCAACATCTGCTACGAGGACCTTTTCGGCGAGGAGCTGGCGCGGCGCTTCAGGCACCCCGCGCACGCGCCCACGGTGTTCGTGAACCTGAGCAACATCGGCTGGTTCGGCCCCACGGTGGCGCTGCCGCAGCACCTCAACATCAGCCGCATGCGTGCGCTGGAGTTCCAGGTCCCGATGCTGCGATCCACCAACACCGGCGTCACCGCGGTCATCGACGAGCTGGGCCGCGTCACGGCACAGCTGCCACCCTTTACCCAGGGCACGCTGGAGGGCGTGGTGCAGGCGCGCGAGGGCGTTACGCCCTTTGCCTGGTGGGCCGCGCGCGGCGGACTGTGGCCGCCGCTGGCGGTAGCGCTGCTGACCATCGTGCTGGTCCTGCTGCGGGTGCGGCGCCGCGACTGAGCGGGACCCGGGCGACGCAGCCGGGGCCTGGGCGTCGTTGCCGGCTGTGCGGGGTCGTCTTGGGCACCACCCTAGAATTGAAGGTTTACGTCCAGATCCTCCACCCATGGCCACGCTGAGCTTCCAGCAAATCATTCTTCGCCTGCAGGAATACTGGGGTGCCCAGGGCTGCGCACTGCTGCAGCCCTACGACATGGAGGTCGGCGCCGGCACCAGCCACACCGCCACCTTCCTGCGCGCGCTGGGCCCCGAGCCCTGGAAGGCGGCCTACGTGCAGCCCAGCCGGCGCCCCAAGGACGGCCGCTACGGCGACAACCCCAACCGGCTGCAGCACTACTACCAGTACCAGGTCGTCCTGAAGCCCGCGCCGGCCAACATCCTGGAGCTGTACCTGGGCTCGCTGCAGGCCCTGGGCTTCGACCTCAAGAAGAACGACATCCGCTTCGTCGAGGACGACTGGGAGAATCCCACGCTCGGCGCCTGGGGCCTGGGCTGGGAGGTGTGGCTCAACGGCATGGAGGTGACGCAGTTCACCTACTTCCAGCAGGTCGGCGGCATCGACTGCAAGCCCATCACCGGCGAGATCACCTACGGCCTGGAGCGGCTGGCGATGTACCTGCAGGGCGTGGAGAACGTCTACGACCTGGAATACACGCCCGGCCTGAAGTACGGCGACGTGTTCCACCAGAACGAGGTCGAGCAGAGCACCTACAACTTCGAGCACTCCGACGTGGAGTTCCTGCTCACCGCCTTCGGCGCGCACGAGAAGCAGGCGCAGCACCTGATCGCGCAGCAGCTGGCGCTGCCGGCGTACGAACAAGTCCTGAAGGCGGCGCACACCTTCAACCTGCTGGACGCCCGCGGCGCCATCAGCGTGACCGAGCGCGCGGCCTACATCGGCCGCATCCGCAACCTCGCGCGCGCGGTGGCGGCGGGCTACGTGGACAGCCGCGCGCGCCTGGGCTTCCCCATGGCGCCCAAGGCCTGGGCCGACGAGGTCACGGCACAACTCGAACTGAAGAAGAAGGCGGCGTGATGGCGGCTTCCGACATGACCCACAAGAACCTGCTCGTCGAACTGTTCGTCGAGGAACTGCCGCCCAAGGCGCTCAAGAGCCTGGGCGAGGCTTTTACCCAGGGCCTGCTCAAGGGCCTGCAGGCCGCCGGCCTGGCCGGCGTCGACGCCGTGGCCACGCCCTACGCCTCGCCGCGCCGCCTGGCCGCGCACATCACGGCCGTCGCGGCCCAGGCTGCCGACCGCGAGCAGCTGGTGAAGCTGATGCCGGTGGCCGTGGCGCTGAATGCCGAGGGCCAGCCCACGCCGGCGCTGCTGAAGAAGCTGTCCGCGCTGGGCGCCGACGCCTCGGTGCTGCCGCAGCTGCAGCGCCGTCCCGACGGCAAGGCCGAGGCGCTGTTCCTGCAGAGCACGCTGCGCGGCGCCACGCTTCAGGACGGCCTGCAGAAGGCGCTGGACGAGACGCTTGTAAAGCTGCCCATTCCCAAGGTCATGAGCTACCAGCTCGCCGACGGCTGGAGCAGCGTGAACTTCGTGCGCCCGGCGCACGCGCTGGTGGCGCTGCACGGCGCCGACGTGGTGCCGGTGCAGGCGCTGGGCCTGCAGGCCGGCCGCGCCACGCACGGCCACCGCTTCGAGGCCGCGGTGGACCCGGTGGTGATCCTGGACGCCGATGCCTACGCGCAGCAGCTGCAGCAGGACGGCGCCGTGATCGCCGGCTTCGAGGCCCGCCGCGCCGAGATCGCGCGCCAGCTCCAGGAGGCCGCCGCCCGCGAGGGCCTCCAGCCCATCGAGGACGCGGCGCTGCTCGACGAGGTCACGGCGCTGGTGGAGCGTCCCAACGTGCTGACCTGCCAGTTCGAGAAGGAGTTTCTCGAAGTGCCGCAGGAGTGCCTCATCCTCACGATGAAGGCCAACCAGAAGTACTTCCCGCTGCTGGACGCGGCCGGCAAGCTCACCAACCGCTTCCTGCTGGTGAGCAACATCAGCCCCGAGGACGCCAGCGCCGTGGTCGGCGGCAACGAGCGCGTGGTGCGCCCGCGCCTGGCCGATGCCAAGTTCTTCTTCGACCAGGACCGCAAGAAGACGCTCGCCTCGCGCGTGCCGGGCCTGGCCAAGGTGGTCTACCACGGCAAGCTGGGCACGCAGGGCCAGCGCGCCGAGCGTGTGCAGGCCATCGCGCACGCCATCGTCAACCAGCTGCGACTGGCTACCGTGCCCTACACGGTCGAGGCCAAGGACGAGTTCGATGTGCTCGACAGCAAGGTCCGCGAGGCCGCGCTGCTGGCCAAGACCGACCTGCTGACCGACATGGTGGGCGAGTTCCCGGAGCTGCAGGGGATCATGGGCGGCTACTACGCGCGCCACGAGGGCCTGCGCGACGGCGTGGCCATCGCCATCGAGGACCACTACAAGCCGCGCTTCGCCGGCGACGTGCTGCCGCGCAACCACACCGGCACCGTGCTGGCGCTGGCCGACAAGCTGGAGACGCTGGTGGGCCTGTTCGGCATCGGCCAGCTGCCCACCGGCGACAAGGACCCCTTCGCGCTGCGCCGCCATGCGCTGGGCGTGATCCGGCTGCTGACCGAGAAGAACCTGCCGCTGTCGCTGCCCGAGCTGCTGGCGCAGGCCGTGCCGGCCTTCGGCGAGCTCATCACCGACCCCAGCGCCGCGCTGCTGGACTTCATGTTCGACCGCCTGGCGGTGAGCCTGCGCGAGCAGGGCTACAGCGCGCAGGAGGTGGACGCGGTGCTTGCGCTGCGCCCCGAGCGCCTGGGCCAGGTGCCCAAGCGGCTGGCCGCCGTGCGCGCGTTCTCGGCGCTGGCCGAGGCCGCGTCGCTGGCCGCAGCCAACAAGCGCGTGGGCAACATCCTCAAGAAGAGCGAGGGCGGCGTGGGTGCGGCGGTGGACACCGCGCTGCTGCGCGAGAGCGCCGAGGGCGCGCTGTACGAGGCGCTGCAGGCCGTGGCGCCCCAGGCCGACAGCGCCTTCGAGGCCGGCGACTACCAGGGCTCGCTGCAGGCGCTGGCGGCGCTCAAGGCGCCGGTGGACGCCTTCTTCGACCACGTCATGGTCAACGCCGAGGACGCGGCGCTGCGCGCCAACCGGCTGGCGCTGCTGTCCACGCTGCACGCGGCGATGAACCGCGTGGCCGACCTGTCGCGGCTGGCGCAATGAACCCCATCCCCAAGCTCGTCATCCTGGGGCGTGACGGCATCCTCAACCAGTACCGCGAGGACCACGTCAAGGAGCCCTCGGAGTGGACGCCGGTGCCCCACGCGCTGGAGGCCGTGGCGCGCTTGAACCATGCCGGCTGGCACGTGGTGATCGCCACCAACCAGGCCGGCATCGGGCGCGGGATGATCGACATGGCCTCGCTCAACGCGGTGCACGCGCACATGATGAAAGTGCTGCAGCAGCAGGGCGGTCGCATCGACGCGGTGTTCCTGTGCCCGCACACGCCCGAGGACCACTGCGACTGCCGCAAGCCGCTGCCCGGGCTGATGCTGGACATCGGCCGCCGCTACGGCGCGGACCTGACCCAGGTGCCGCTGGTGGGCGACACCGCGCGCGACATG
>JAEYPG010000404.1 GCA_023410975.1 Pseudomonadota bacterium | reverse complement strand
CGGGCCCGTGGACCCGGCGGGCGAGGCCCGGATCGCCGCGGTGGCCGAGGTCCGGCTCGCGGCCGACACCTCGGCCGCGTCGCTGCGCCGGCTGGTTGCGGACGCCGACGTGCTCGTCGTGCGTTCGGCGCTGCCGGCCGACCTGCTGGACCACGCGCCGCGCCTGCGCGGCATCGTGCGCCACGGGGTCGGCGTGGACATGATTCCCGTCGAGGCGGCCAGCGCGCGCGGCATCCCGGTGTCCAACGTGCCGGGCTCGAACCGCCATGCGGTGGCCGAGCACGTCATCGGCGCCATCCAGGCCCTGCGCCGCGGCAGCGTGCTGATGGACCAGCGCCTGCGCCGCGACGGCTGGGAGGCGGCCCGCACGCTTGCCGACGGCGCGCGCGAGCTGCACGGCGCGACGCTGGGCCTGGTGGGGGTCGGCGACATCGGCCGGCGCGTGGCCGAGATCGCGGCCTTCGGCTACGGCATGCAGGTGCTGGGCCACCAGCGGCGCCTCGATGCGCTGCCGTCCTTCGTCGAGGGCTGCGAGCTCGATGTGCTATGCCGGCGCTGCGATGCGCTCGTGCTGACGTGTCCGCTGACCGAGGCCACGCGCGGGCTGATCGACGCGCGGCGGCTCGGACTGTTGAAACCGGGCGCGGTACTGGTCAACGTCTCGCGCGGGGCGGTGCTGGACGAGGCGGCGCTGGTCCACGCGCTGGCGGCCGGGCGGCTTCACGGCGCGGCGCTCGACGTCTTCACGACGCAGCCGCTGCCGCCGGGCCACCCGCTGCTCGCCTTGCCGAACGTGCTGCTGTCGCCGCACGCCGCCGGCCTGACGGTGGAGAGCATGCGGCGCATGAGCGAGGGCGCGGCCGATGCGGTGCTGTGCTTGCTGGCCGGCCGTCGGCCGCCGCATTGCGTCAATGCGCTGGCGTTGCCGCCACACGCCATGGAGCTCACCGAGACTTCCACCCCCAAGCCCGCGGAGGCCTCGTGACGGCCTGAACCGCTTGCAGGGTGCCGCCGTCGCGCTGTTGCCGGCGTTCGACCCTCCTCAGAAGGCGCCGGCGAGGGCGGCCGTCACATCGGCGGCTGCCCGTTCGATGCGGTGACGCCGCCGTCCACCGGCAGGTTGACGCCGTTGACGAAGCGGGCGTCCTCGCTGGCAAGGAAAGCCACCACGCCGGCGATGTCCTCGGGCTCGGCTGCGCGCCCCAGCGGCAGCCGTTCCATGAAGCGCTGCATCAGGGCTTCGTCCTTGAACATGGTCTCGGTCATGTTGCTGCGCGTGAGCGACGGGCACACCGCGTTGACGCGCACCCCGCGGCCGCCGAAGTCCATCGCCAGCGAGCGCGTGAGGTTGACCACGCCGCCTTTGGCCGCGTTGTAGGCCGACAGCGCCCAGTCCGCGCCCAGGCCGGAGACCGATGCCACGTTGACGATGCAACCGCGGCGGGCGAGCAGGTGAGGCAGCGCGGCCTTGCAGCCGTGGAAGACGCCGGTGAGGTCGGTCTGCAACGTGTCGTGCCAGTCGTCGAGGCTGGTGTCGGCAACGCTGCCCTCGGGCGCGACGCCGGCGTTGTTGACCAGCACGTCAAGCCCGCCGAAGCGCGCGACCGCCGCTGCCACCAGCGCTTGCACCTGCGGGAAGTCGCGCACGTCGCACGCCTGCACCAGGGTGCGCGCGGCGTTCATGCCGTCCGCGACCGCCTGCAGCTTGTCCACGTGGCGTCCAGCCAGCACGACGTTGGCATCCTCAGCGGCGAAGCGCTCGGCAATGCCGCGGCCGATGCCGGAGCCGGCGCCCGTGACGATGACGGTGCGGTCGGTAAAGCGTCGAAGGTCGGTGGGCATCTGGAACTCCGGCAGTGGACTGATGCGCACCCCGAGGCGAATGCCGTGCCTGCGCAGCGCTGGCCGGCTGTTTCCTGCTGAATGCAAAACAACATACCAGTGTCACATCATGACCAAGCGAGCTTTCTGCGTGCTCCTTGAACAACGCGCGAGGAGAGAGGCGTGCCGTTTTTCCTGTTCAGCAGTTCAGCATTGCTAGTCTTGCTGTCGTTGAAGAGTGGACAAGGGAAAGACAGCTGAATGGGATGGAGAAGGATGTTTTTGATGGGATGCGAATCAGGTATGTTGTCTAATTGCTCGCAACGGTTTCCATCCCCGACCGCTTCCTCTATCCGCCTGCAACGGGGCAGTGAAATCGGCGCAATGGAACCCCATCCGCCAGCCCGGAGGCTCAAGCGCCGTGTGCGCATGTGTTCGAGGCCGCATCGCGGGCTTGCGCGTTTCGCGGTGGCTGAAACGCACCGGGAACTCACGAAGCCAATGGCGTGTGCAGGCAGCAAGCCGGTGCCTGAAGAGAAGCTGGCCGGCACGCCGTCCCCGTCCTACTTGGCGCCTACAAACGATACGCCACGACAATAGTATTTATGTAAAATTCAGCTTGCTCCTGCACTACCGCTTTGAGGTCGAAGGCCGAGATGAAGACCTGTTCAAGGTCTGTCGGCGTTGACTCTGCAATCAATCATCTGCCAAGGGAATGGCTGTCAACGATGTCCGCAGGCTGAGCGCGTGCGCATGCGTGAACGGCTCAAGCCCATCGCGGGCAAATATGCCCAGCCAAGCTGATCAGAACCGGTAGGAGAGCCCCGCATGGATGCCCAACGGATCCAAGCGCACGTCTGCTTTGGCAGGCGCCCCCCCCATGGCCGGCACATTCCCCATCACAGTCGCCTTCACAAACAGCTTCTTGGCATCAATGAACAAGCCCAGACGCGAGTCAATGTCGTACTGGAGGCCCAACTGCACGATGCTGCCGAAGGCGTTGTCTACCTTCACATCCTTGACAAAGGCGTCATATTCTTTGAATACGGCGTAATACGTGATACCTGCGCCTATATAGGGGTGCCACCGCCCGCCTGCGTTGAATGTGTACCGCGCTGTCAAGCCTAACGGCCCGTAGCGCACGGCACCCAATTCTCCAAAAGCTTGCGCATCTCCAGCACCAACGACCCGCGCCCTGGCTGGGATACCCAGTGTCAAACCAGCTGACAGCGAAGGAGAAAACCAATAAGAAATCTCTGCGGCCAGCGTGGTATTTTTTTGCACCTTGACGCCCGCACCGGGAACTGGAGAACCTGCCATCGTGAAATTGGCCCGTTCGTGGAAAGCGATGTGGGCAGGCCCAATTTGCACACTCCAATGGGGCGAGTCACTGGCCTGCGCCGATGCACTGGCGATGCCAAGCATGAGCGTGCATGCCGCAATAGTGATAGCTCTTTTTTCCATTTTTTCTTGCGAGATATTCGGCCATTGCGGCCACGGGAGGCCCCGCCACGGTATGACCCGCTGATCTTGACCTCTTCACTGGAGCGCCAAAGGGAACTGCTGCTCAATCGTGGCCAGGCGAAGATCATTTTAGAAACCGTCCCAACCTCAAAAGCGCCATCAGCGTCATGGCACCCAAAGTTTGTTATTGTTACTCGATATTTGAATTCTGGGCAATCTCATGGGCAATAGTGAATTTCTCACGGAATGCTCTGCTTTTACACCACACATCTCATTGTCGTTGACACGCCAATGACGTCAAAAACCATCATCATTGGAAGTGGGCCGCCATAAGCTCAGAAAGCCAGATCAGCTCCAGCCGTCATTCGTCTCTATCTGCAAATTTCTGCCACACCACTCATCTCGCAAGTTGACTGCTGGCTTCGGCCGCTCGTTCCAATTCGCGCTCGTCAATGAAGTAATCCGTTCGTCCTTGAACGCAGCGTCGGTACCTCAGCGAACGGTCAATGCATTGGCCCTTTTCTTTCCAAGTCGTAAGCCCGAACCTGACCCTGCTGTCGCGTGCGCGCGCCGTCGCTCATTCCGGCACGAAGTGGCCGGCCAAGTCGCGCCAGCCCAATGCTGTGGTTGCGCCCAAAACCAACGCATGCATGCGCTGCGGAACGGCGCTGGACTATCAGTGCACCCTGACCTGCTCGACGGTGCGGGCAACAGGGCCTCTCGCAACTCCCCGAGGAAGGGCCGGCGGCATGGATTTCCAAGTGACCGTACTGCCCCGCCTGGACGCCTTCGGACAGGCACTGCGCGGCCTCGCGCGCAAAATGCTCACGCTGCTTCGGTGCTGGTCGGCACTCTCAAGTGCCGGCGTAACCGCCGCACAGTTCGCTGGTGTGCAGGCGCCTTTCGTCACGCGTCAGCGTCTGCAGCAGTCGCAGCGGCACGCCCGCCTTGCCGCGGGCATACAGGCGCGCGTGCCGCGTTGCCCACCAAGATCCAGTGCGCTGCCACAAAGCTGCCGGCGCAACGGCTGTCATTCCACGTCGCCGACGGGTCGCCCCTCATGCAGCGGCTCATCGCCTCATTGAACCTGCACGGACTTCACCCGCAGGCTATAACGCGCGCCCATGTCTGCACAAAAATTCCCCGACTCGCCGCGCCGCGGTACATGGCGCCTGCCAAGCCGACTGGCTCCCGTGGCGTTTTCCTTCTACATGGCCGGCATCGTTGCTTTCCTGATGAGCCTGGCGCTCACCGCCATCAACACCGGGCTGGGCGACGGCTACCTGCTGCGCGTGCTCAGGGCCTACGCCCTGGCCCTGCCGGTGGGCTTTCTGGGCGTGATGACCGCCCGACCGCTGGTGCTCCGCCTGGTGGCCTGGACCGTTGCGCCTGCATCCCAGCAGGCACGTAAGAACTGAAGAGCGACACCCATAAAGCCCGGCCGGCTGGCTTGCGGCCGGGCCACATGGGTCGGGCAGTCACGCAGCCAGTCGGGTGCCGCATCCACCGTCGAGGCAAGCCTTCGCCGTGGCCGCCGGGTACCGGGTACCGGGTGCCGGGTACCGGGTGCCGGGTGCCGGGTGCCGGGTGCCAATGGGATGTTCAGGCTTGCACAGCGGCCGGCGCGTCGGCTCCACGCAGTGCAGCGGGTTTGAGATCGCGGCGCAACACCACGGGCTTGCCGCCCAGGCGGCGCTTGCACATCCAGTGCGCCAGCGCGGAGTCCAGGTAATCGGCGTGGCCGGGGAACCAGGAGGACAACTCGTCGGCCAAGCGCCGCACCAGCGCATAGTTACCTTCGGCCAGGCGCTCACGCACCTGGTGAACGGAGCGCATGACCGCGGCGTGCTCGTCGATATGGCATTCGCGGGCCGGGAAGTCCGTCTCCACCATCCAAGCGTTCTCGGCGTCGAAGTGCGCCTGCGCGTGCTGGGCAAAAGCGTCCAGCAAGGCAGCGAGCTCCTCGTCCGGCGCCTTCTGCATCGCGCCGACGAGGCCGACGAACTCCTCATGCACCTCGTCCATCGGGCCGAAGCCCAGCACGAAGGCATCGCTCCAGACCATCGGGTCGCGGTCTCGTTCGGTTTGCATGGCAGCTCTTTCGTGGCAAGGCAGCAGGCCACCTGCCACCGGGATGCCGATTTTATCTTAGCCACCTAATTTTCTGTTGCCGTCGAACTGTCCAGGGTCTTTCCATGGCGCCGCCCGGCGGTGACCCAAGGGTTTTCCTCTAGGCCGGACGCCCTGCAAATGCCTTGTCCTTGATCTAGACTAAGCTTAGTTGCCTAAACATTTGCTCTGAAGCAAGCTTTCATCACTTGGGCATGCGGCATTTTTTGACTTAGGAGGCTATTCATGTTGACCCGCGAAGAGAACGAACTGCTGTGCCGCGTCGAGGGCGAAGCGCCCATGGGCCAGCTCATGCGCCGCCACTGGACGCCGGTGTGCCTGATCGAGGAGGTGGCCGAGGCCGACGGCACGCCCGTGAAGGCACGCGTGTTCGGCGAGGACTTGGTGGTGTTCCGCGACAGCGACGGCCGCGTGGGGGTGATGGACGAGTACTGCCCGCACCGCCGCGCCTCGCTCGTGTACGGCCGTAACGAGGAAGGCGGCCTGCGCTGCCTCTACCACGGCTGGAAGATGGACGTCGAGGGCAACGTGCTGGAGATGGTGTCGGAACCGGCGGCCAGCGGCATGGCCGAGAAGGTCAAGCACAAGGCCTATCCGGTCAAGGAATGGGGCGGTATGGTCTGGACGTACATGGGGCCGCAGGACGCGGTGCCCGAGTTCGGGCCGCCGCGCTGGGCGCCCACGGCCGATGCTCGGGTGTCGATCGCCAAGGCCATCCTGCCGTGCAACTGGGCGCAGATCCTCGAAGGCGCGATCGACTCGGCGCACAGCTCCAGCCTGCACAGCTCGGACATGGTTCCCGCGCGCGTGGACGGCGCCAAGGCCACGGCCAACACCTGGCTGCGCCCCTCCACCGACAAGGCGCCGCGCCTGCAGGTGCAGCGCGGCGAATACGGCTTCCGCTACGCCGCCATCCGCCGCCCGATCAAGGACGCCGCCACGCACGACTACGTGCGCTCCACGGTGTTCGTGGCGCCGGCGACTGCGCTGATCCCGCCCAACAACCTCTACAACGTCGCCAACATCAACGTGCCTTGCGACGACACGAGCACGGCCTTCTACTTCATCGCCTGGGGCCATCCGTCGCAGACGCCCGAGACCGAGACCTGGCGCAAGTTCCTGCGCCAGACGGTGGGCGTGGACCTGGACCCGTACTACCGGCCGCTGCGCAACGCCGACAACCGCTTCTGGCAGGACCGGCAGGCGATGAAGGCGGGCAACTTCACCGGCATCACCGGCTTCCCCAACCAGGACATCGCGATGTGGGTGACGATGGGCGCCATCGCCGACCGCACCAACGACCGGCTGGGCGCCAGCGACCTGGCCATCGTCGAGTTCCGCAAGCAGATGCTCGATGCGGTGCGCGCCTTCCAGAACGGCGAGGCCGCGATCGGCACGGGCGACAAAGCCATTCCCAAGGAGGTGTGCGCCTACCAGGCGATCGTGCCCAAGACCACCGACTGGCGCAGCTTCGACGTGGCCTACGTCTGGCCCGACGGGCAGGAGCATCCCGAACTGGAACCCTCCTACTCCGTGAAGGCCTGAGCGCCCGGCTCGCCCCTGCATCCACCGCACCTGGCCGGACGCCCACCGCGTCCGGCCAAGGCTTTCCCCACAGCCTGAGTTCCTCATGTCCAAGCTTCAACTCTCCGTCGCCATGGGCGACTACGACCGCACCCGCGCGCTGTTCGACGGCCGTGTGCAGATCGACGGGGTGGACCCGGTCTACATGCTGCTCAGCCCGGAAGAAATGTTCTTTCGGGCCATGCGCAGCCAGGACTTCGACATCACCGAGCTGAGCTTCTCCAGCTACCTGGTCAAGCACTCCAAGGACGAGTGCCCCTACATCGCGGTGCCGGTGTTCCTGTCGCGGGCCTTCCGCCACACCTCGATCTACGTGCGCAAGGACCGCATCCAGCGGCCCGAGGACCTCAAGGGCCGGCGCGTGGGCCTGCCCGAGTACCAGCTCACGGCCAACGTGTGGGCCCGCTCGATCCTGCAGGACGACTTCGGCATCTCGCCCGAGGACGTGACGTGGGTGCGCGGCGGCATCGACACGCCCGGCCGACCGGAGAAGATCAAGCTGCAGCTGCCTCCCGGCGTGCGCATCGAGGAGGCGCCCGCGGGCACCACCATCTCCGAATTGCTGGACCAGGGCGAGATCGACGGCTTCATCGGCCCGCGCCCGCCCAGCGCGCACATTCTCAAGCGCAACCCGAACATCGGCTGGCTCTTCGATGACCCGACCGCAGTGGCCAAGGACTACTACCGGCGCACCGGCGTGTTCCCGATCATGCACGTGGTGGGTATCCGCAAGGAGCTTGCTGCTGCGCATCCCTGGCTGCCGGGCGCCGTGTTCAAGGCCTTCAACCATTCCAAGGCCGCCGCGCTGGAGCTGCTGTCGGACACCTCCGCCACCAAGGTCACGCTGCCCTTCGTGGAGGAGCAGCTCAAGGCCGCGCGCGAGACCATGGGTGAGGACTACTGGTCCTACGGCGTGGCACCGGCGCGCAAGACGCTGGAGACCTTCGTGCGCCACCACCATGCGCAGGGCCTGTCCGCCCGGCTGATGGCCGTGGAAGAGATCTTCCATCCGGCCACCTACGAGAGCTACAGCATCTGAGCCCAACCGCGCCGCGCCCAGCGCACGGCGGACCGAAGCAGCCGCACCTCTCCTTGCCCGCGGCTGCTCCTCCAAGGAGTTTTACTCATGAGACGCATGTTTTGCCGGAAGCTGGCAGGCACCGCCGTGGCCTTCCTCGCCTGCACGGCGCTGTCGCCGGTGCTGGCACAGCCCTTTCCGTCCAAGCCGATCCGGCTGATCGTGCCCTACTCGCCCGGCGGACTCCCCGACACAGTGGCGCGCGCGCTGTCGCCGCATCTGTCCAAGGCGCTGGGCCAGACGGTGTTCGTGGAGAACAAGCCGGGTGCCGGAGGGTCGATTTCCGCCTCCGTCATCACGCAGTCGCCCGCCGACGGCTACAACCTGCTGTTGACGGACGGGCCGCTGCTGACGATCTCGCCGCTGGTGAACAAGAGCGTCACCTACAACGCCAACAAGGACTTCGCGCCGGTGTCGCTGGTGGGCAAGGCGCCGCTGTTCCTCGCCGTCAACGCCGGGGTACAGGCCAAGACGCTGGACGAGCTCATCGCGCTGGCCAAGGCCAAGCCGGGCAAGCTCAACTACGGTTCCTCGGGCATCGGCGGCATCCATCACCTCACGGCCGAGGCAATGAAGGAAGCGCTGGGCCTGGACATCACCCACATCCCTTTCAAGGGCAGCGCCAACTCGATCCCCGCGATGATCGGCGGCGAAGTGGACATGGCGTTCGCGTCGCCGCCCTCGCTGATGGGCTTCGTCAAGTCGGACAGGGCCCGGCTGATCGCCATCAATTCGCTCAAGCGCTCGCCGCTGGCGCCGAACGTGCCGGCGCTGGCCGAGAAGGCGCCCGGCTTCGACTTCGCCTTCAACGTGGCCGTGCTCGCCCGCGCAGGCACACCCAAGGACATCACGGACCGCATCGCGGCCGAGATCGCCAGGATCGTGAAGCAGCCCGAGGTCGTCGAGCAGCTGCAGGCTGCCGGCGTCGATCCCGTGGGCGGCTCGGCCGAGCAGCTGGCCAGCGCGCTCAAGAGCGAAGGCGAGCGCCTGACGGCAGCGGCCAAGCGCGCCAATCTCAGGCCCGAGTAAGCACCGGCACAGCGGAGCAGGTCGCATGAGGGGACTGGAGATGGAGACGGCTGCAGCAGCTTTCCTGGCGCTGGCTGGCGGCGGCATCGCTTGAAATAGGAATACGCACATGTTTGAAGCCAACGAAACACTTGAAGCGGCCTTGGCACGCAACGTGCGCGACGCGCTGACGGAAGACATCGGCCGCTGCGACTGGACGGCGCAGCTCGTGCCCGCCGGCCGCTGCGTGCAGGCCCAGGTGGTGGCCAAGGAGGCGGCCGTGATCGCCGGGCGTCCCTGGTTCGATGCCTGCTTCCACGCCCTGGACCCCGACGCGCGCCTGGCCTGGGCGGTGCAGGAGGGCGACCGCGTCGAGGCCGGCACGGTGCTGGTGCGCATCGAGGCGGACGCC
>JAEYPG010000349.1 GCA_023410975.1 Pseudomonadota bacterium | reverse complement strand
ACGGCATGAGCAACGAGGACGTCTACCGCTGCCACGCCTGCCTGTCGGTCCCCACGCACCCGGACTACGGCTCGCTCAACCTCTCGCAGGCGGTGCAATTGATTGCTTACGACTGGCGCCAGGCGCTGGGCGGCTTCGGCGTGGTGCCGCGCGTGCCGGACGCGCGGCTGGCCGACGGCGTGGCGGTGCAGGGCGCGCTGGAGCACTGGCGCGAGGTGCTGGTGGAGATCGGCTTCCTGGACCCGGCCGCGCCCAAGAAACTCCTGCCGCGGCTGCAGCAGCTCGTCAACCGGGCGCAGCCCACGGCGGAGGAGGTGCACATCCTGAGGGGCATCGCGCGGGCGGTGCAGCGCGCCGCGCGCAAGGGCGGCGGCTGACCTGCAGCCGCTGTGCCGCTCTTCGCGCAACAGGGTTCGTCCGGGTTGCCTACACTTCGCTACCCCTCAGGGAAGTCATAACCATGTTCAGCCGCCTGCGTGAAACCATCTCCTGCATCCGGGAGCGCGACCCTGCCGCGCGCTCCAACTGGGAGGTGCTCACCTGTTACCCGGGCGTGCATGCGCTGATCTTCCACCAGGCCTCGCACTGGTGCTGGCAGCACGGCCTGCGCTGGATGGGACGCTTCGTCTCGCACCTGGGGCGCTTCTTCACCGGCATCGAGATCCACCCCGACGCCACGATCGGCCGGCGCGTGTTCATCGATCACGGCATGGGCGTGGTCATCGGCGAGACGGCCGAGATCGGCGACGGCTGCACCATCTACCAGGGCGTGACGCTGGGCGGCACCTCGCTCACGCGCGGCTCCAAGCGGCACCCGACGCTGGAAGCGGGCGTGATCGTGGGCGCCAACGCGCAGGTGCTGGGCGGCTTCACGGTGGGGGCGGGTGCGCGCATCGGCTCCGGCGCCGTGGTGGTCAAGCCGGTGCCCCCGGGCGCCACGGCCGTGGGCAACCCGGCGCGGGTGATCCAGGCCGAGGCCGAGGCCGCGCGCGAGGCCGCCGCGGCCAAGATGGGCTTCTCGGCCTACGGCGTGACGCAGGGTGACGACCCGGTGGCGCAGGCCATGAAGGGCCTGATCGACAACGCCTCCAGCCACGAGCACCAGATCGCGCTGCTG
The DNA here is from genome assembly GCA_023410975.1 of Pseudomonadota bacterium. Taxonomy (GTDB): domain Bacteria; phylum Pseudomonadota; class Gammaproteobacteria; order Burkholderiales; family Burkholderiaceae_C; genus Azohydromonas. The sequence continues at coordinate 4,190 of JAEYPG010000349.1, read as the reverse complement.
TGGCAGGCGATCGAGAAGCTCTCCGCCCGCGCCCGCGAGCTGCCGGCCGACAACCTTCCCGCCGACGCCCACACCACCGAGCAGTTCGACGCGGAGCGGCTGAACCGGCTGGTGAAGTAGCAGGGCTCCTGAAGCCGCCATTTGCCCCGTTCGCCCTGAGCTTGTCGAAGGGCCGCGGCCCAACCGGGCTGCAGGGCTTCGACAGGCTCAGCCCGAACGGCGTTGAACAAAACGAAAACGGCGCTCGAGGGCGCCGTTGTCACGTCAGGGCGGGCGGTTCAGCCCTTGGGCGGCCGGATCGCCGACTTCGGCCGGAATGCCTTGCACACTGCCGGGTCGGTCTCGATGTACGGGCCGCCGATGAGGTCGATGCAGTAGGGCACCGCGGCGAAGATGCCCGGGGCCGGCGGCGTCGCCTGGGGCAGGCCTTCCAGCGTCTCGGCGATGGCCTTGGGCTGCCCGGGCAGGTTGATGATCAGCGCCTTGCCGCGGATCACCGCCACCTGGCGCGAGAGGATGGCCGTGGGCACGAAGCGCAGGCTGATCTGGCGCATCTGCTCGCCGAAGCCCGGCATCTCCTTGTGCGCCACCGCCAGCGTGGCCTCCGGCGTGACGTCGCGCGGCGCGGGGCCGGTGCCGCCGGTGGTCAGCACCAGGTCGCAGCCCTCGTCGTCCACCAGCGCGCGCAGCGCGGCGCTGATGCCTTCCTGCTCGTCGGGGATCAGCCGCTCCACCCACTGCACCGGGTTGCGCACGGCGCGCGCGAGCCACTCGCGCAGCGCGGGCAGGCCCTGGTCCTGGTAGACGCCGGCGCTGGCGCGGTCGCTGATGGACACCAGCCCGATGCGCACCGCATCGAACTCGTTGCTCGTGGCTTCTTCACTCATCGTCGCGCAGCTCCGCCTTGATGAACTGGAACAGCTCGCGCCAGGCGCGGCCGTGGCGCTGCTCGGGGGCGGCGGCGGCGTCCTTCTGCGCGGCGCGGATGAGGCTGCGCAGGCGCTGCGCGTCGCTGTCCGGATGCGTGTGCATCCAGCGCGTGACGGCCTCGGAGTCGGCGGCCAGCTCCTCGCGCCAGCGCTCGGCGCGGTGCAGCTTCACCGCGTCCTGCGCGTGGCCGAGCTTGAAGGCGGCCACCGCCTCGCGCAGCGGCTCCACGTCGGCAAAGCGCATGAGCTTGCCCACGTACTGGAGCTGGCGCCGGCGGCCCTCGTGTGACTTGGTCTTCTTGAGCTCCTTGAGCGCGGAGAGCAGGCGCTCCTCCATCGGGATGGCGGCCAGCCGGGCATCGGGCAGCTCGATGAGCTCCTGTCCCAGCTTCTGCAGTTCATGGGCCTCGCGCTTGAGGGCGGATTTGCTGGGGCGTTCGCCGTCGTCGGGCGAGAAATCGGATTCAGGGATGGACATGGCGATTCAAATGCGCTGGGTATGATAGCCCTGGCCCCTTGACACACCCCCCAAGCACCTCCCTCATGACCCGATCCAACGCACCGGTTTTCGCCTACACCCGCGAGCAGTTCGAGCAGATCGTCGATGACGCCCTCACGCTTGCCAAGAAGCTCGGGGCGAGCGACGCCGGCGTGGAAGTGTCCGAAGGCGTGGGCCTGTCGGTGTCGGTGCGCAAGGGCGAGCTGGAGAACGTCGAGCGCAACCGCGACAAGTCGGTGGGCATCAGCGTCTACATCGGCCAGCGCCGCGGCAACGCCAGCACCTCCGACTTCTCGCCCGCCGCGCTGGAGCAGACCGTGCGCGCGGCTTTCGACATCGCCCGCTTCACCGCCGAGGACCCGGCCGCCGGCCTGCCCGACGAGCAGGACCTGGTCTCGCCGGAAGACGCCCGGCGCGACCTGGACCTGTTCCACCCCTGGGACATCGACGCCGACGCCGCCGCCGAGCTCGCGCGCCGCTGCGAGCAGGCCGCCTTCGACACCGACCGCCGCATCACCAACTCCGAAGGCGCCGGCGTGTCGGCGCAGCAGGCGCACTTCCTGGCCGCCAACACGCGCGGCTTCAAGGGCGGCTACGCCAGCTCGCGCCACTCGCTGTCGGTCGCGCCCATCGCGGGCCGGGGCGAGAACATGCAGCGCGACCACTGGTACACCTCCATGCGCAACGCCTCCGAGATGGCCAGCCCGGAGGCCGTGGGCCGCTACGCCGCCGAGCGCGCGCTCTCGCGCCTGAAGGCCCGCAAGATCGCCACCTGCGAGGTGCCGGTGCTGTTCGAGTCCACGCTGGCCTCGGGCCTGGTCGGGGGCTACGTGCAGGCCACCAGCGGCGGCGCGCTCTACCGCAAGGCCACCTTCCTGCACGACAGCCTGGGCCAGCAGACCATGGCCGAGCACCTGGACCTCGTGGAGGACCCGCACATCCTGCGCGGCAAGGGCAGCGCGCCCTTCGACGACGAGGGCGTGGCCACGCGCAAGCGCACCGTGGTCGAGGCCGGCGTGACGCAGGGCTACTTCCTCTCCAGCTACTCGGCGCGCAAGCTCGGCCTGCGCACCACCGGCCATGCGGGCGGCTCGCAGAACCTGCGCCTGACCAGCCGCCTCACGCAGCCGGGCGACAACCTCGAGGAGATGCTGCGCAAGCTCGGCCGCGGCCTGTTCGTGATCGAGCTGATGGGGCAGGGCGTCAACTTCGTCACCGGCGACTACTCGCGCGGCGCCACCGGCTTCTGGGTCGAGGGCGGGCGCATCGTGCATCCGGTGCAGGAAATCACCATCGCCGGCAACCTGGGCCAGATGTTCAAGCAGATCGTGGCCGTGGGTTCCGACGAATACACCATGGGCAGCAAGACCAACGGCTCGGTGCTGATCGAGCGCATGAAGGTCGCCGGCCTCTGATCGATCCCAGCCCCTGGGCGAGGCCCCGTTCGCCGCGCGCACGGGGCCGCCGTGGCGGCGGCGGAAGCATTTGGTTGCCGTCGTACACTCGCCGGTTGCCTGACGGCTGCCTTGCGGCCGTCGCCCATTCCTATTCCTACCGGTAGGACCCCATGAAGAAACTGCTCACCATCCTGAGTGCGGCCGTGGCCGCCACCGTGGCCCAGGCGGCCGACATCAAGGTCGGCGTGGCCGAGGCCCTGTCCGGCGGCGCGGCGCAGTACGGCGTGGCCATCCGCAACGGCTTCCAGCTTGCGGCTGACGAGATCAACGCCGCCGGCGGCGTCAACGGCAACAAGATCGCGCTGGTGATCGAAGACGAGCAGGGCAAGAAGGAAGAGGCGATCAACGTCTTCAAGAAGCTCATCTTCCAGGACCAGGTCCTGATGATCTTCGGCCCCACGCTCTCCAACTCCGCGCAGGCTGCCGACCCCATCGCCCAGGGCGCCAAGACCGTGGTGTTCGGCACCTCCAACACCGCTGACGGCATCACCTCCATCGGCGACTACGTGTTCCGCAACTCCGTCACCGAGGCCGACGTGCTGCCCGAGACGCTGAAGATGGCGGCCAAGAAGGCGGGCGTGAAGAAGGTGGCGGTGCTCTACGGCAACGACGACGTCTTCACCAAGAGCGGCTACGACAACTTCAAGAAGGCGCTGGAAGACCTGAAGATCCCCGTGACCACCACGGAGACCTTCGCCAAGGGCGACGTGGACTTCAAGGCGCAGCTCACCAAGATCAAGGCCACCAATCCCGACGCCATCGTGCTGTCGGCGCTGCTGGCCGAGGGCGCGCCGATCATGGTGCAGGCCCGCCAGCTGGGCCTGAACGTGCCCATCATCGGCGGCAACGGCATGAACTCCGTGAAGGTGTTCGACTTGGCCAAGGACAAGGCCGAAGGCCTGTGGGTGGGCAGCCCCTGGTCGATCGAGAACCAGTCCGAGGCCAACCGCAAGTTCGTGGTGGCCTACACCTCCAAGTTCAAGACCGCGCCGGACCAGTTCGCCGCCCAGGCCTATGACGGCCTCTACATCGCCGCGCAGGCGATGAAGAAGGTCAAGTTCAGCGGCAACCTCGCCGCCGACCGCCTGGCGCTGCGCAACGCGCTGCCCGAGGCCAAGCACAGCGGCGCCACGGGCGACTTCCAGTTCCGCCGCGCCACCGACAAGGCCGGCCGCCCGGCGGGCTACGACGCGCAGCAGACGGCCATCGTCAGCGTCACGCGCGGCGGCAAGTTCTCGATCGAGAAGTAAGCCCGCGCCCGTTCCCGCTTTAACACCCTGAAGGCCGCGGCGCGCTGTAAGGCGC
>JAEYPG010000284.1 GCA_023410975.1 Pseudomonadota bacterium | reverse complement strand
CCGCGCCGCCAACGTCTACCTCTCGCTCGACCTCATCCTGACCCTGGTGGCGCTGAGCGCGGCGAGCCTGCACGGCTTCGTGTTCTGGGCCGGGGTGGCCGAACGCCGTCGGCAGGCGCGGGTACGCCGGGAGCGCTGACACGCGCACGCCCGGCGTCGCGCGCCGTCAGCCCTTCACGCACACCACCTGCCGCAGCGTGTGCACCACCTCCACCAGGCTGTCCTGCGCCGCCATCACCGCGTCGATGTCCTTGTAGGCGTGCGGGATCTCGTCGATCACGTCCTTGTCCTTGCGGCATTCCACGCCCTCGGTGGCGGCGCGCTGGTCGGCCACCGTGAAGCGGCGCTTGGCCTCTGTGCGGCTCATCCTCCGCCCCGCGCCGTGCGAGCAGCTGTTGAAGCTGTCCGGGTTGCCCTTGCCGCGCACGATGAAGCTGCGCGCGCCCATGCTGCCCGGGATGATGCCCAGCTCCCCCTGGCGCGCGCTCACCGCGCCCTTGCGCGTGACCCAGACTTCCTGCCCGAAGTGCCGCTCGCGCTGCACGTAGTTGTGGTGGCAGTTCACCGCCTCGGCCTGCACCTCGAAGGGCTTGCGGATCACCTTGCGCGCCGCCGCCACCACCGCCTTCATCATCAGCTCGCGGTTCGTGGCCGCGAACTTCTGCGCCCAGCCCACCGCGCGCACGTAGTCGCCGAAGTAGCGCGAGCCTTCCTCCAGGTAGGCCAGGTCGCGGTCCGGCAAGTTCGCCTGGGGCCGCATCGCGTCCTGCTTGGCCAGCTCGATGAAGTGCGTGCCGATGGCGTTGCCCACGCCGCGCGAGCCCGAATGCAGCATGAACCACACGGCATCCGCCTCGTCCAGGCAGACCTCGATGAAGTGGTTGCCCGTGCCCAGCGTGCCCAGGTGCATGCGCTGGTTGGTCTTCTCCAGCCTGGGATGGCTGCGGCAGATCTCCTTGAACTCCGGCGCCAGCGCGGCCCAGGCCGCGTCCACCGGTGGCGGGATGTCGCGCCAGGCGCCGGGGTCGCGGCTGCCGGGCGCGCGCCCATGCGGCACGGCGTGCTCGATGGCGCTGCGCAGCGGGCCCAGGTTGTCCGGCAGGTCCGAGGCCGAGAGCGTGGTGCGCGCGGCGATCATCCCGCAGCCGATGTCCACCCCCACCGCGGCCGGGATGATGGCCTTCACCGTCGGGATCACCGAACCCACCGTGGCGCCGATGCCCAAGTGCACGTCCGGCATCGCCGCCACGTGGCGGAAGACGATCGGCAGCTTTGCCGCATTGGCCAACTGCTGCCGCGCCGCGTCCTCCACCGGCACCCCGCGCGTCCACATCTTTAGCGGAACGCCGCCTTCGACGGCCTGCTCCTCGTAGTCCCGTTCCCGCACTGCCTTGTCCCTGGCCATGACCTGCTCCGTACTGCCTTCAAAACCCTGCCCGCTTCCTGGCGCCGCCTTTGCTCCACCGGAAGTCTCCTGAAATTCCCAGCTTGCGAACCATGAGCAGCAACCGGCGGCCCCTCCTGGCGGCGCCCGCGCCCCGGCGTGGACGCGAAACGCTCGACAAGCAGAAGAACAAAGCGGCACCGGCCCAGTAAAGCCGGTCCGCGGCCTCGCAAGAGGCTATCCCCCAGGGCCCGCGAGGGCCCTTTTTCATTGGGCCGCACCGGATCTACTGCTGCCGCGACGCCGCGTACTGCGCGTTGATCTGGTCGTGCTTGGCGCGCACCGACGGCGGCCACTTGGACTTGATCCACGACAGCACGGCCACGATCTCCTCGTCGCTGAGCACGCCCTCGAAGGCCGGCATCGCCGACTTGTAGTCCGGCATGTCGGCTGCCCGGGCGATGCCGAGCTTGGTGAGGCGGAACAGCTGCTCGTCGGGGTGGTGCCAGGTGTGGCCGCTCTCGTCATGCGGCGGCGCGGGCAGCAGCCCGTCGGCGCCCCGCTCGCGCCAGTTGGCCTGGCCCTCCAGGTTGGCCCCATGGCAGCTCGCGCAGTGCGCGCGGTAGAGGCGCTCGCCCTGCACCAGCAGCGCCGTGTCGTATGGGCGCAGCAGGCTTTGCGGCGGGGCCGACCTGGGCACGGCAAAGCGCAGGAACAGCGTGGCGGCCAGGCCCGCGGAGGCCAGGGCGGCCAGGAACAACAGGAACGCGCGTTTGTTTCTCATCGTGTGATCGTTCGCGGCCCGGGCCGCAAGGCCTGCAAGCGTGCCATCAGCCGGGACGCTTCCTCATCGAGGCCCTCGGTGCCGCGCGGCATGGATCCAAGATGGGGCACGGCCCGTACCAGCCAGCATACGCACGCCCTGTCCCAGGACATCCGCCGGCGCACAGACGGGCGCGGACCTTGCTCGCCTCGGGCGGGTCCCAAAATGCCTCGCCCGCCGGCACACCTCGCGCCGCACGACAGCCCACAACGACCCATGCAGCACCACCACGAGCCCGACATCCTGCGCAACCTGCGAGCCGAGCTGGTGGACTGGCGGCCGTGGCTGGACCGGGCGATCGTGCTGGCCGCCGCCGCCGCGGCCGGGCTGCTGGTGGTGGGCTTCACGCTGCTGACCAACCAGGCGCTGTCGCTGTTCGAGCGGCTGTGGCGGCACTCGCCCTGGGCCATCTTCGTCACCGGCCCGCTGTGCGCCGCGGCCATCGTCTGGGTCACGCGGCGCTTCATCCCCGGCGCGGGCGGCTCGGGCATCCCGCAGGTGATGGCGGCGCTGGATACCGCCACGCCGACCCAGCAGTACGGCCTCTTCGTGTCGCTGCGCATCAGCCTGGCCAAGGTGCTGCTGTCCGCGGCCGGGCTGCTGGCGGGGCTGTCCATTGGGCGCGAGGGACCCTCGGTGCAGGTCGCGGCCGGGGTGATGCTGTCGGCGCGGCGCTGGCTGTCGCGGCGCACCGTCATCAACGCGCACGGGCTGCTGGTGGCCGGCGGCGCCGCCGGCGTGGCCGCGGCCTTCAACACGCCGCTGGGCGGGGTGATGTTCGCCATCGAGCAGCTCTCGCGCACGCTCAACCAGCGCAGCAGCGGCCTGCTGATCGCCGCCATCGTGCTGGCCGGCCTGATCGCCGTGTCGGTGTTCGGCAACCTGACGTACTTCGGCGTGGTGCGGGTGCCGCAGGCGCTGGACTGGGAGCTGCTGGGCCCGGGGCTGCTGGTGACGCTGCTGGGCGGGGTGCTGGGCGGGCTGTTCGCGCGGCTGCTGATCGCCTCCACCGCCGGATCGGCGGACCGCTTCAGCGCCTGGCGCCAGCGCTGGCCCATCCGCTTCGCCGCCGGCTGCGCGCTGGCGGTGGCCGTGATCGGCACCGTCACCGGCGGCGCCACCTTCGGCAGCGGCTACGAGCACACGCGCGGCCTGCTGGAGGGCACGCATCAGGACGGCGAGCACCTGCCGGGGCTGTTCGTGCTGCTCAAGCTGCTGGCGACCTGGCTGTCGGCCTGGTCGGGCGTGCCGGGGGGCATGTTCGCGCCCTCGCTGTCCATCGGCGCGGGCCTGGGCCAGGACGTGAGCACGCTGGTGCAGAGCCCCGCGCTGGCGCCGGCGCTGATCGCCATGGGCATGGCGGCCTTCCTGGCGGCGGTGACGCAGGCGCCCATCACCGCTTTCATCATCGTGATGGAGATGGTGGCCGGCCACACCATGGTGCTCAGCCTCATGGCCTCCGCGATGCTGGCCAGCCTGGTGTCGCGCCAGATCAGCCGGCCGCTGTACGAGTCGCTGGCGGCGCTGCAGTTGAGGCGGCTGGAGCCGGTGGCGGATGCGCCGGCCGCAAGCACGCCAGACCGCCAGGCTCAGCCGGGCGCATTGCCCGGTGTGCAGGAGCGGGACCGGCATTGAGCAGCCCTCAAGCCGACGGGCGTGACGGCCCGGCAGCGGCGCAGCATCGGCCAAGGCTGGAACCAGCGGCCCGACGGCTCAGGGGCTGGTGCGCGGTACCGGTTGGCCCGGGGGCGAAGGCGGCGTGTCCGGACGGCGCCGGTCGGGTTCGCAACCGGCGGCAAGAGCGGCACCCAGCACCATCAAAACCAGGAGCAGCAGGGATTTCATGGCGTCATCCTTGGCTGAAGACGCTTCGGCAACCCTTGTGCCGTGGCGGCCCGGGTGAAGGCCAGGAGCCAAGGCACCGGGCCGACCACGCCTCAGCGCGCCCGGCGCGCGCGCCAGCGGCCGAGCAGCTGCCGCACCAGCGGGGCGGTGCACATGATGCCGGCGGAAGCGCCCAGGGCCATGGGCCACATGGAGGCGAAAGCGTCCATGCCCCAGGCGCCCAGGAGGATGGCGCCCTGGCCGATGAAATAGGTCTGCAGCGGGGTCGTCTTCATGGCGTCGGCGTAGGTCGGTAAAGCTAAAAACCCACGCGGCGCGCGGACTTGGCGCCATCTTCGGGCGCCGCGGCACCGTGCTTGAGGCTCCGGCGCCACAGCGCCATGCACTCCGTCACGCCGGTGCCCGCCGCGTGCGGCCCGGGCCGGGCAGGCCCGGCCTGGGCGCGCGGCTTGCTGACTGGAAGGCGTCGGCGCCGCATCGGGCGGCGCCTCCTTCCCAACATCAGGAGTGCACACCATGGCAGACACCCCGTACGTCACCGGCCTGTTCCGCGACCGTGACAGCGCCGAGCGCGCCTACCAGTCGCTTTCCGATCGCGGCTACACCAAGGACGACCTCAACCTGGTGATGTCCGACGAGACGCGCAAGCGCCACTTCGGCACCACCGCCACCGGCACGCAGACCGAGCTGGGCAACAAGGCGGCCGAAGGCGCGGGCATCGGCGGCGCCATCGGCGGCACGATCGGCGCCATCGCCGCAGCCGTGGCGGCAGTGGGCACCTCGGTGGCCATTCCGGGCCTGGGCGTGGTGGTGGCGGGCCCGATCGCCGCGGCGCTGGCCGGTGCCGGCGCGGGCGCGGCCAGCGGCGGCCTGATCGGAGCGCTCATCGGCTGGGGCATCCCGGAAGAGCGCGTGAAGCACTACGAGGAAGGCATCAAGCAGGGCGGCATCCTCATGGGCGTCAAGCCCCGCTCGGCCGAGGACGCCGCGCACTTCGAAAGCACCTGGAAGGCCGCCAACGGCGAGCACGTGTACTACCGCTGACGGTGAACGAGGCGGCGGCCCGGGCGGGCTGCCGCTGAAAGCGAAACGGCGGCCCGCGGGCCGCCGTTTCCTTTTCCCCGCCGTTCAGCCTCCCAGCGCCACCGTCACCGTGTGGATCAGCAGCCCGATGAGCCCGCCCACGAGCGTGCCGTTGATGCGCACGAACTGCAGGTCGCGGCCGATGTTGCGCTCCAGCTCGGTGGTCAGCTCCTCGGTGGGCCAGGCGTCCACGCGCGCCACGATGTAGGCGCGGATGTCCTCGCGGTAGCGCTCGATCCACTGCGGCGCGGCCTGCATCAGCTGCGCGTTGATCCACTCGCGCATGGCCGCGTCCTCCTGCAGCCGCCGCCCCAGGCCGCGCGCGCCCTCGGCCACGCGCGCATGCAGCGTGGACTCCGAGCGCTGCAGGTCCGCCTGCAGCCACGCCAGCAGCTGGTCCCACAGCCCGTGCAGGTACTGCGCCAGCGCCGGGTGCGCCAGCCACTCCGACTGCAGCTCGCGCCCGCGCTGGCGCAGCGTCGGGTCCTCGCGCAGCCGCTCGATGCTGTGCGCCATGAAGTCGTCGAAGCGCAGCCGCAGCGGGTGGTCAGGGTCCTCGCCCATCTCGCCGATGAGGTTGCCCAGCCCCGAGACCAGCTTGCGCGTGGCGATGCGCCCGGCCACCGCGTCCAGCCCCACCAGGCGCAGCACCTTCAGCTCCGAGGCCACGACCTCGGCCACCTTTTCCTGGATCGACTCCTCCTCCATCAGCGCCGCGAGCTGGCGCAGCAGCTCGTCGAGCAGCGCCTGGTGGCGGCGGTCGGCCGTCAGCAGCCCCAGCACCTCGCCGGCCAGGGACGAGACGTCGATCTGCGCCAGCTTGGCCAGCACCGTGCTGCGCAGGAAGTGGCGCACGCGCTCGTCGTCCAGCGTGGACAGCAGGTAGCGTGCAGCCGATGCGAGGTGCTGCGCCAGTTGCTGCGCGTGGCGCTCGTCGGCCAGCCAGCCGGCCAGCCGGCCCGCGGCGTCGAACTCGCGCAGCTTGGCCAGCACCTGGGGCGTGCCCAGGAAGTTGTTGCAGATGAAGTTGGCCAGGTTGCGGCCGATGCGCGCCTTGTTGGTGGGAATGATGGCGGTGTGCGGGATGCGCAGCCCCAGCGGATGCCGGAACAGCGCCACCACCGCGAACCAGTCCGCCACCGCGCCCACCATCGCCGCCTCGGCGAAGGCCGCGAGGTAGTGCCAGCCCGGGTGGCGCTGCCCCAGCACGGTGGCCAGCGCGTACAGCAGCGCCGCGCCCACCAGCAGGCCGAGGGCGATGCGCTTCATGCGCACCAGTGCCGCTTCGCGCTCGGCGGCGGCGGGGTCCAGGGTGAATGTGGCTTTGTTCACGAGGTCGATCATGCCCGGCGCTCCCGCGGCCCTTGGAAGCGCCGAACTGCCCGCGCACGGCAGCCCTTTTCCAGCCATGGGCCCAGGCCCTGCGGCCTCATGCTCGAACCCAGGCCGACGCTTTGCGGCCATGCCGTTTTCGTAGTACCCGCAGTGCCCACCGCCATGAAGCAGCTCCCGATCAATGTCACCAAGTCCCTGTACGACAGCGACGGCTACCGCCACACGCTGGTGACGGCCACGCCGGTGCAGATCGTCACGCTGCTGGAAGGCTTCTACTGGCTGTGGGATCGGGTCACCGGCGTGTGCCTGCTCGAAGGCATGGGCCATGCCCGGCTGAGCAACCACGTGCCCCCGGGCGACGATGCCCAGGCGCGCCGCAACCCGGTGGCCGAGACGCGCGCCTTCCTCACCGCGCAGTCGCTGATCCGCAGCGTCGCCAGCGGCCGGCGCGACATCGACGACTCGCCGGCCGGGCCGCACGACGTGGCGCATTGAGCGTTTCGCCGCCGGTGCCCGCCGTTCGGGCCGATCCCGTCGAAGCCCCTTTGCCCCAACGGGCTGCCAGCCCTTCGGCAAGGCCCTCCTGAGCTTGTCGAAGGGCGCAGGGGGAACGGGTAGGCAGTCCCCGGGCGCGCTCCGTGCTCCAGGCGGCGCATGTCGCGTGCCGCCGCCGAGGTCCTGCAGCACCCGGGCCGCTTCCTGGTCCAGTGCCTGCGCGCCTTCAAGAAAAACCAGGGCCTGCTGCTGGCCGGCGCCCTCGCCTACTACGCGCTGCTGTCGCTGGTGCCGCTGCTGATCCTGTGCGTGATCGCGCTGTCGCACCTGGTGGACCCGCGCGAGCTGCTGGGCACGCTGCAGCGCTACCTGGCGTGGCTGCTGCCGGGGCAGTCCGGCCCCGTCGTTGCCGAACTCGACACCTTCCTGCGCAACCGCGACGCCGTCAGCCTGTTCCTGGTGGCGACGATGCTGTTCTTCAGCTCGCTGGCCTTCACGGTGCTGGAGAACGCGATGTCGGTGATCTTCTTCCACCGCGTCGCCATCCGGCGGCGGCACTTCCTGGTGTCGGCACTGCTGCCCTACGCCTGCATCCTGGCGCTGGGCTTCGGGCTGCTGCTGATCACGCTGGTGGCCGGCGCGCTGCAGGCGCTGGGCAACGACACGCTGCGGCTGCTGGGCCACAGCTGGTCGCTGGACCGCCTCTCCGCCGTGCTGCTGTACCTGCTGGGCTTCTCGGGCGAGGTGCTGGTGCTCAGCGCCATCTACATGGTCATGCCGGTGGGGCGGCTGTCGTGGCGGCACGCGCTCATCGGCGGCGTCACGGCCGCGGTGTGCTGGGAGATCAGCCGCCACGTGCTGGTGTGGTACTTCGCGTCGCTGTCCAAGGTGAACCTGGTGTACGGGTCGCTGGCCACCGCCATCGTGGTGCTGCTGAGCCTGGAGATCGCCGCCACGGTGCTGCTCTTCGGCGCGCAGGTCATCTCCAGCTACGAGCAGCTGCTGCGCGGGGGGAAGGCGCAGACGCCGGGGTTGAGGACGGAGGGTTGAAGCGCGGGGCCCGCCTCAGGCTGCGGGCGGCGTGTCCTTGCCTTCTTCTTCCGGCAGATGCGGGCACTCCCATCCCAGCAGCTCCGACAGCCGCGTGACCACCCACCGCGCCTCGGCGGCGCTGAAGCCCGACTCGGGGTCGGCCAGGCCGGCGTGGTAGCGCAGCAGCAGGTCCACCTCGGAGCCGTGCGCGTGGATGCTGCGCCCGCGCGCGTGCTCTTCGAGCTGCTGCGCCAGGTCCTCGCACAGCTCGTAGCGCGCGCGGATGTCGGCCAGCGGCGCCGTCAGGCGCTGGCGCGCGTCGCGGTACAGCGCCAGGAAGGAATCGGGCAGGTAGATCTGGTTCTCGTCGCTCATGCAGGGCTCCCACGCGCCGCGCGCGTTGCGGCCCCGGGCTCGGGAACCATGCGGCGGCGCTCATGGCGCGCCTTGTACCCCAAGCCGGCGCCCTCCCCGGCGCTGGTGACAATGGGTTCAGCAGCCGCCCGCGCGGCCCCTCTTCCTCTTCACGAACCCTGGGAGCACCCCATGAAAGCCCGACGCCTGCTGACGACGATCCCGCTGCTGCTGGCCGCTGCCACGGTGGCCCGCGCCGAAACCATCGGCGAGGTGGACACCGTGTTCAAGCTCATCGGCCCGGACCACAAGATCGTGGTGGAGGCCTACGACGATCCGAAGGTGCAGGGCGTCACCTGCTACGTCTCGCGCGCCAAGACCGGCGGCATCAAGGGCGCCATCGGCATCGCCGAGGACAAGTCCGACGCCTCCATCGCCTGCCGCCAGGTCGGCCCCATCAGCTTCCCGCAGGGCCGGCCGATGGCCAAGCAGGAGGAGATGTTCAGCGAGCGCATCTCGCTGGTGTTCAAGCGGCTGCGCGTGGTGCGCATGGTGGACCCCAAGCGCAACGCGCTGGTCTATCTCACCTACTCCGAGCGGCTCATCGAGGGCTCGCCGCAGAACAGCGTCACCGTGGTGCCGGTGGCCGCCGGCACGCCCATCCCGGTGAAGTGAGCCCAGTGCTGCACTCAGCATTGGAACAAGTTCCGTTCGGGCTGAGCCTGTCGAAGCCCTAAGGCGCCAACCGGGCGCCGGCCCTTCGACAAGCCTGTCCTGAGCCTGTCGAAGGGCTCAGGGTGAACGGAAAATCACTCCGCCGCCACGCCCAGCCGGTACGCGCCCGCGACGCCGTCGGTCCAGCGCACGCGCAGCACCACCGACATCGCGCTGGAGCCGGTGTTGAGCACGCTCACCGTGTCGGTCTGCGAGCCCGGCAGCAGGCTGGCGTCCAGCCGCCGGTTGTCGGTGTCCACGGCGATGAGGTCGTAGTTGGCATCGGCCGTGGGCGTGAGCCGGGCGGTCAGGCGCTGGCCCGCGGCCAGGCGCACGCCGAAGAGGTCCTGGTCCGAGCTGCTGCGCAGCGCGCCCAGCACCGTGGCGGGCAACTCGTTCAGCGGCTGCGCGCGCGCGATGCTGTCGTTGGGCTCCACCTCCGCCACCGTCATCGCCACGCTGCCGCCGCCGGCGGCGTCCACCGCGGCGTTGGCGTCCAGCAGCCCGCTGCCGCACTGCCCGCACGCGGCCGGGAAGGGGCGCGCCGACTCCTTGAGCCGCGTCTCCACCTCGTCCGGCGTGAGCCGCGGATTGCGCGCCAGCATCAGCGCCACCGTGCCGGCCACGTGCGGCGTGGCCATGGAGGTGCCGCGGTAGCTGCCATAGCTGTCGGCCCCCGGCGTGGTGCTGCCGGCATTGAGCGTGGAGAGGATGCCCG
>JAEYPG010000238.1 GCA_023410975.1 Pseudomonadota bacterium | reverse complement strand
GGGCCAGCGACGGCACGCGGCTGCCGCGCGCCGGCCCGAACCTGATCGGCCCGCGCGGCTTCTGCACCGCGCCGGGCGGGGTGCTGCACTGCCCGCCTTGAGCGGCAATGCAGGGCGTTGGGCGCCGCACGATCCACCGCGCCGCCCTTCCCTCGGGCTCATTGAGGCATCAGCACCCGGTCGATGACGTGGATCACGCCGTTGTCGGCCACGATGTCGGTCTTGACCACCTTGGCCTGGTCCACCGAGACCCCGCCTTGCGTGGACACCGTGAGCGCCCCGCCCTGCACGGTAGGCACCTTGCCCGCCTTCACGTCGCTGGCCATCACCTTGCCCGGCACCACGTGGTAGGTCAGCACCTGGGTGAGCTTGGCCTTGTCCTTGAGCAGCGCCTCCAGCTGCTCCTTGGGCACCTTGGCGAAAGCCTCGTCGCTGGGCGCGAACACGGTGAAGGGCCCCTTGCCCTTGAGCGTGGACACCAGGTCCGCCTGCTTCACGGCCGTTACCAGCGTGTTGAAGGTGCCGGCGGACACGGCGGTGTCCACGATGTCGGCCGCCTGGGCGGCGGAAGCCAGGCCCAGCGTCAGAATGGCAGCGGACAGCAGTTTGTTCATGTCGATCTCCTGGTCTATGTAGAGGGAAAAGCCAGCATTTGCCTGGACAAAATGGAGTTTTGTCTTAGACAAACACTGCTTGTTGGGCATCTTAGGCGATGTCCGGGGTGCGCATCAAGATTTGTCCTGGACAATCAGGGGCATGAGCACCGTTTTGTCCATCGCCGACGTGGAGCGCGATACCGGCCTGAGCAAGGACACGCTGCGCATGTGGGAGCGCCGCTACGGCTTTCCGCAGCCGCAGCGCGATGCCCTGGGCGGGCGCAGCTACGCACCGGAGCAGGTGGAGAAGCTGCGGCTGATCCGGCGCCTGATGGACGCCGGCCACCGGCCGGGGCGGCTGGTGCCGCGCCCGGTGGACGAGTTGCGCACGCTGCTGGCCACGGGAGGCACAGCGCAGCGGGCCGTGGCGGCAGCCCCGGGCCCGGCTGCAACGGGCGGCGACGAGGTCGAGGGGCTGATGGCGCTGCTGCGCGGCCACGATGCCGCGGCGCTGCGCCAGGCGCTGGCGGTGGCGCAGGCACACCATGGGCTGCGCGGCTTCGTCATCGAAGTGGTGGCACCGATGGCGCGGCGCGTGGGCGAGGCCTGGCTGCACGGCGAGCTGCGCATTTTTGAGGAGCACCTGTTCACCGAGTGCGTGCAGGCCACGCTGCATGCGGCGCTGGGCAGCCTGCCCGCCCACGCGGGCCGGCCGCGCGTGCTGCTGGCGACGCTGCCGGGCGAGCCGCACGGCCTGGGGCTGCTGATGGCGCAGACGGTGCTGAGCCTGGAAGGCTGCGCCTGCCTGGCGCTGGGCACGCAGGTGCCGCTGGACGACATCGCCGCCGCAACCGCTTCATGGGGCGCCGAGGTGGTGGCGCTGAGCGTCACCGGCTGCCAGAAGCGCAACCTGGTGCTGGCGAGCCTGGCGCAGCTGCGCGCGCTGCTGCCAGCCAGCGTGGCACTGTGGGTGGGCGGCGCCGCGCCCGCACTGGGCCGCCGCGCCACGGAGGGGGTGCTGCGGGTGTCGGCACTGGAGGACATTCCGGAAGCGCTGCGGGCGTGGCGCGCGTGATGGGCGGCATCCGGTCGGCCGAGGACAGCGTTGCCCAGGTCCACCAGGCCCTGGAGCCGCTGGCCGACGTGCAGGCCGCGCAGCGATGCGCGCCAGTTCCGCGTGCTGGGCTTGAGCGTGCCGCTGCGGTGCCAACTGACGCGCCGAGGACGTGAATGGAAGCAACGGAGCGCCGATTCAGGACGCCTGCCTCACGCAACGCACGTACTTCGCAGGGCACCGGGCATCCAGCCCGCCTGAAGGCGAGGCGGGGAAGTCGGCGGAGCGGAACATCTGCAGCACCTTGGTCCAGGCCAGATAGGGCTCGCGCAGGTCACGCTGCCAGAAGATGTAATTGCTGTGCAGGCGGTCCCTGGCAAACACATAGAGATCGCGGACCGGCGGTGGATCGAAGGGCCCGCCTACATGAGTCGAACGGTAGGAGTGGTGCTCCACCTGCATGCCGATGGGAACCCGGCCGCGCGCCTGGTCGTTGAACGGGTAAATGTATTTCTCGTGCTGCAGGTCGTCGACATAAACATCCGGCGAACCCAGTCCTATGCCTTTTTCCAGCAGGTTATCGACAATGCCAGGCGTGTAGTCGATGGGATAATTCACGAACTGGATCACCACGGTATTCGGGAAGGCCCTGCGTGCCGCCGTATCCACCAGCGACAAGCCGGCGTAATACCCGGCCTTCTGCTCTTCGGTGACGGGGTCCACGGGTTGCCCGAATGCCGTTTCCGCCAAGATCACGCCTTCAAAATTCGGGTTGCCGTTGTAGCGCCGAGCCAATTCCCGGATCAGCAGGATCAGGCGATTGCGCGCATGCTCATTCCAGAGCGCGAGGTTCTCCCCGAAAGTGTCCCGCTGGTTCTTGAACTTGTAGACACCACCGCCGTAGTAAGGAGCACGCAGGTATTCCGGCGCCACCTTGCCCTCGCTGAAGCCCCGGATGCTCAGCAGCAGGAAAAAACGCTTGCGCTGCGCCGCCGCCTTGGTCACGTAACGGTCGATGCGCCCGAAGCGGTAAACCCCTCTCTCCGCCTCCAGTTGCGACCAGTAGGCGCGCACCACCACGCCTTTCACGACAGGCAGCGTGCGGATCTCGCCCAGGGCGGTATCGACGGTGGTCTCGTTCGTATCGGAATCCAGAACCACGTAGTGGCCGGGATTCCATTTCATTTCACCCGGTGCAAGGCCGAGTTCCGGCATGGACGCCCCCAGGTTTTGCGCTGTTTCCGTGCCAGGCTGCTGCAGTTCCGTCCGTGAAGAGGCTTCTGGCTCGTCGCCGGTCAAAAGCGGCTTCCCGCCATTCCCGGCCTTGCCGTATTCCATGGACCCCGTGCTCACGGCCGCCATTCCGGCCGAATCGCCACCGCCGCCACAGCCTCCCATCCACAAGGCCAGGGCCAATCCAAAACCCAGCATCAGGCGATCATTGAAAATACTCATGGTGCGTCTGGCATAGCCCCCTCAAACGAAGAAATTGAAATTCCTCATCGAATAAAATACTCCAGGCAACAGCCAACCGACAACCCTCCATAAAAAAGGCAGTTAAGCGCTTGCTGAAATACAGGCCACTTTGCCTTGGCCAACAGGCATCGAAACTCCAGGCATTGAATATCCGGGACAACTGAGCCGGTGTCGCCGGCGACGTGCTGCACCGCCAGCCCCTTCGGCCCGCCGGCCGCCTGAAACGCCTATCGCTTCGGTCAGGACCGCGCACCGCCGACACCGCTTCCGCCAACCCGGGCTGACCCGCCCTAGCGTGTCTGGAAGGAGGTGCAGCGGATGTACCGGTGCCCGGGTTTGCGTCCGGACTCGCTGGTCGGCTGGAACGCAGCTGTCCGGCAGGTCGTGCGCGCGGATTCCGCCAAGCACAGTAAGTCCCTACTTATTTCAGGCAGTGCGCAGAATTATTAAAAATTGATTTTTATCACAGGACGGCCACGCAGCACCTTGCTACCCGCCGCGGCATCGCATTATTTTTTCAGATGCGGTGCTTATGGCGTACCGCAGCCAATTCCACAACTTCGAGGGGGTTGCCATGAAATGTTCCGTTCTCGCTGCGTGGCTCCTGGTTGCGTCGCAAGGCCTATTGCTGGGCGGCTGTGGCGGCGGCGATGCCGGCAGCGAAAGCAGGCTTGAAATCCCCACCACGATGGCGTCAGTAACCCAGCCCGAAAGCGGCACGGTCAGCGTCAAATGGAACCCTGGCCACTACATGGGGCTTCCCGCCGACGTGGAGGACAGCGAATTCCACGCGGGCCTGGATGAAATCCAGGACTTGCCGTTTGTAAAAGGCGCCCTGCTGCGAGTTTTTTGGCGCCAGCTGGAACCGCAGAAGGATGTCTACGACTTCAGCCGCATCGACCGCTATCTGGAGCTGGCCGCGGCACATAAAAAGCGCTTCGGCCTGCTGCTGACCACCAAGAATTACCGCGCCGGGGTGGCGTCGCCGGATTACCTGCGAACGCCATTGTTTG
This sequence comes from Pseudomonadota bacterium, assembly GCA_023410975.1. Classification (GTDB taxonomy): domain Bacteria; phylum Pseudomonadota; class Gammaproteobacteria; order Burkholderiales; family Burkholderiaceae_C; genus Azohydromonas. The sequence continues at coordinate 2,741 of JAEYPG010000238.1, read as the reverse complement.
ACGGCGGCGTATTTCTGGTTGCCAAATTCAAGGGCACTATCGGCGACAACATCACGCTGTGGGACAGCAACACCTATTACCGGCTGGTCCGGCTGATCAAGGCGCTAGCCACTCGCTACGACGGGAACCCGTGGTTCGAAGTGCTGGTCATCAACGAGACGGCTTTCGGTCAGCCGGTGATTCCAATGCCCGAGGCCCAGCGGGCCAGTTTTTTTGACAACCTGATGCGTGTGGATATCGCAGCGCGCCAGTCATTTTCCCGAACCGTGGTGATCCAATACGTGAACTTTCCCTATACATATACGCCCTCAGTGGCTCAGAACCTGCTGAACAACGGCATAGGGATTGGAGGACCGGACGTATTTCTCGACGACAGGGACCATGACAGACGCGTGTACCCTCTCATCGAGCCGGCCAGGGCCAGGGTACCGGTGGGCATGCAGGTGGAGGCGGATTGCTATTACGCGAGGTCCCTGGGCGGTCCCTGGGATCCACCGCCGGTGCGTGAGCTCTACGACTTGGCGCGCAACCGCCTGCACAGCAATTACATCTTCTGGCAACGCGTGCTGGAGACGAAATACCGGCCATGGGAAAAGGTGCTCAGCATGTTCCGCTCGCCGGATTTCCCTGCGGACGCCTCAGGCGGGCTGGAAACCGCCTGCCCGGCCAGCTACGCGCGATGCATGGGCCAGCAACCGTAAGCGGCATTGAGACGCCGGTCCCGTCGCTGGCCGCAGCACCCCTCGCCACGGCCGGGCGCGAGTCAGTCCTCGACCATGTCCCGATAGGCGTGCCAGCTCGCATGCGCCAGCAACGGGAAGACGAAGATCATGCCCAGCATCAGCGTCGCGAAGCCCAGCAGCGTGAGGCCCGCGATGAGCGCCGCCCACAGCAGCATGGGCAGCGGGTTGCGGATGCAGCAGCGCAGGCTCGCGAGCGCGGCGGTGACCACGTCCACCGGGCGGTCCACCAGCATTGGGGCGCTGGCCACGCTGAGCGCGAACACCGCGCCGGACAGCAGCGCGCCGGCGCCCAGGAAGATCAGCATCAGGCCGAGGTACCGGCCGGACAGCACTTCGGCCACGAGCTGCGAAAAGTGGATGGCTTCGCCGCTGTAATAGAAGGCGAACAGGATCGCGGCCATGCGCTCCCAGAAGATGTAGGCCAGCGCCAGCATCAGCCCGAACAGCGCGATGGAGCCGGCATTGGCGCGAATGGCTTGCAACGAGTGGCGCAGGTGCGGCGCCTCGCCCTCCTCCATCTGGCTCGCGAGCCCGTACAGCGCGATGGCCAGGAAGGGTCCAACCAGCAGGAAGCCGCCCAGCAGCGCCGGCGCGATGTAGGTGGCCTTCCAGGCCATGGTGCTCAGCAGCATGCCGGCCGCGGCCACCAGCACGCCCATGCCCAGGCTGGGCACGGGCGAGCGCATCACGTCGTGCATGCCTTGGCGCAACCAGTGCAGTGGACGGTCCGTCGCGATGGCTCGCACGCCGGGTGCGGCCGAGGAATGCGGGCGGCGGAGGCTGTGTCGATCTAGCGTGTGGTCCATGCGAACTCCTACGCGGTGGGAAAGACAAGCCGGCACGGCGCCGGTCCATGAAGGAACCGCCGCCGGCGCACTGCAGCGGATGCTAGCGATACGCCGGAAGCAAGAAAACATGCGACGCCAGCGTGGAAAAAGTGCCTCGCGGCGTACCCTGGCGCCCTCACCGCACAGCCTTGGGGATCTCGATGCTCTCTCAACTTTGGGCGCCCCGCGCCTGGCTGCCGGGCGGCTGGCGCGAGCGGGTGCTGATGGAAGCGGGCCGCGACGGGCGCTGGTACGCCATCACGCCGGACGTGGACGCGCCGCCGGGCGCGGAGATCGCCACCGGGCCGCTGCTGCCGGCCCTGGTGGATGCCCACAGCCACGCGTTCCAGCGCGCCTTCGCCGGGCTGGCGGAGACGCGGGAGGACGCGCCGGAAGACGACTTCTGGTCCTGGCGCGAGCGCATGTACGGCGTGGCCTCGCGCATCACGGCCGGTCAGTTGCGCGCCGTGGCAGCGCAGCTCTACGTGGAGCTGCTGCGCGGCGGCTACACGCAGGTGTGCGAGTTCCACTACCTGCAGCGCGATCCCGAGGGCCAGCCCTACGCCGATCCGCTCACGCTGGGCTGGGCGCTGGCGGACGCGGCGGCCGAGGCCGGCATCGGGCTGACGCTGCTGCCGACGCTGTACGAGCGTGCCGGTTTCACGCAGCCTGCCCTGCGCGAGGAGCAGCGCCGCTTCGCGCTGGATGCGCCCAGCGCCTGGGACGCGGTGCGGCGCGTGCACGAGAGCGGCCGGCCGCTGCTCAATGCCGGGTTGGCGATCCACTCGCTGCGCGCGGCGGCGCCGGCGTCCATCCTGGCGCTGCGCGACCTGTCGGAGGATTTCGAGGGGCCCATCCACATCCACGTCGCCGAGCAGGTCGCCGAGGTCGGGCAATGCCTGGGCGCCACCGGCGAGCGGCCCATCGAGTGGCTGTACGGGCAAGGGCTGCTGGACCCGCGCTGGCACCTGGTGCACGCAACCCATGCCACGCGCAAGGAGATCGCGGCCGTGGACGCCAGCGAAGCCGGCGTGGTGCTGTGCCCTTCCACCGAAGCCAACCTGGGCGACGGCCTGGCGGACTTGCCCGGCTGGCTCGCGGCCGGTGTGTGCGTGTCCGTCGGCTCGGACAGCCAGGTCTCGCGCGACGTGGTGGAGGAGCTGCGCTGGCT
>JAEYPG010000229.1 GCA_023410975.1 Pseudomonadota bacterium | reverse complement strand
GCCCGGCACGGCGGCATCGAACTGGCCGTCGTCGTCGGGCGCCAGCACCACCAGCGTGGCCGTGAGGCGCGGCACGCGCGCGAGCGCATGCAGGGTGTGGGACACCAGCGTGCGGCCGGCGATGGAGACGTACTGCTTGGGACGGTCGGCGCCGGAGCGGCTGCCGGTGCCGGCGCAGGGCACGAGCGCGTAGCAGCGCGGCGCTGGCCCATGAACGAGGGAGGTCATCGGGTGCGGATTCTAGAATTTGCCCCCCGCCCGCCTCGGGCGCGCCTCCTGCTGCAAGCCTCCTCACGATGCAACTGCCCGCCATCGCCCCCGGCAAACGATTCACGCTGCCGCGCCCGCCGGGTTCGGCCGATGCTCTGCTGCTGGCCCGCCACGCGCGCCGGCTCGCCAACGCGAAGCAGCTCCTGGGCATCGTGACCGCCGACCCTGCCGACGCGCCGCGCCTGGCCGACGAACTGGTGTTCTTCGAGCCGGGGCTGCGCGTCGCCGTGTTTCCGGACTGGGAAACACTGCCCTACGACAGCTTCAGCCCGCACCAGGACCTGATCTCCGAGCGCCTGGCCACGCTCTGGCGCATCCTGCAGAAGGACGTGGACGTGGTGCTGCTGCCCGCCACCACCGCGCTGGCCCGCCTGGCGCCGCCTTCCTTCCTGGCCGCCTACACCTTCCACTTCAAGCAGAAGCAGAAGCTCGACGAGGCCTCGCTCAAGGCGCAGCTCACGCTGGCGGGCTACCAGCACGTCAGCCAGGTGGTGTCGCCGGGCGAGTACGCCGTGCGCGGCGGGCTCATCGACCTCTTCCCCATGGGCTCGGCGGTGCCCTACCGCGTGGACCTGTTCGGCGACGAGGTGGACTCCATCCGCACCTTCGACCCCGACAGCCAGCGCAGCCTCTACCCCGTGCCGGAAGTGCGGCTGCTGCCCGGGCGCGAGTTCCCGATGGACGAGGCCGCCCGCACCGCCTTCCGCGCCCGCTGGCGCGAGCGGCTGGAGGGCGACCCCACGCGTTCGCGCATCTACAAGGACATCGCCGCCGGCGTGGCCAGTGCCGGCATCGAGTACTGGCTGCCGCTGTTCTTCGACCAGGTCGCCGACATCTTCGAGTACCTGGGCGCGCAGGCCGCGCTGGTGCTGCACGGCGAGGTCGATGCCGCGCTGCAGCGCTTCTGGACCGACACCCGCGAGCGCCACCGCTTCCTGCAGCACGACGCCGAGCGCCCGCTGCTGCCGCCCGAATCCCTCTTCCTGCGCGTCGAGGATTTCTACGGCCGCGCCAACGCGCACGCCACGCTGGCGCTGCGCGGCACGGACGAGACCGACTGGGCCCGCCCTGCCCCAGACGTCAGCGTGGACCGCGGCGCGACGGAACCGCTGGCCCGGCTCGAAGCCCACCTGCGCGAGACCAAGGCGCGCGTGCTGCTGGTGGCCGAGAGCGAGGGCCGGCGCGAAAGCCTGCTGGACCTGCTGCGCGACCACCGCATCGACGTGCCCAGCGTCGCCACGCTGGCCGAGTTCGAGGCCGGCCAGGAAAAGGTCGCCATCACCGCCGCGCCGCTGGCCGCGGGCTTCACGTGGCACGAAGCGGTGGAAGGCACGCTGCTGGAGTTCCTGACCGAGACCGAGCTCTTCGCCGGCGCGGGCGGCGGGGCACGGCGGCGGCGCAAGCAGGAGCAGGTCAGCAACGTCGACGCGCTGATCAAGGATTTATCAGAGCTGAAGGTCGGCGACCCGGTGGTGCACGCCAACCACGGCATTGGGCGCTACCAGGGGCTGCTCAACATCGACCTGGGCGACGGCCCCTCGGAGTTCCTGCACCTGGAGTACGCGGACAAGGCCACGCTGTACGTGCCGGTATCGCAGCTGCAGCTGATCAGCCGCTACACCGGCGTCAGCCCGGACGAGGCGCCGCTGCACAAGCTGGGCTCGAACCAGTGGGACAAGGCCAAGCGCAAGGCCGCCGAGCAGGTGCGCGACACCGCCGCCGAGCTGCTCAACCTCTACGCCCGCCGCGCCGCGCGCGAGGGCCACGCCTTCCGCTTCTCGCCGCACGACTACGAGGCCTTCGCCGCCAGCTTCGGCTTCGAGGAGACGCCGGACCAGCGCGCCGCCATCCACGCGGTGATCCAGGACCTGATCAGCCCCAAGCCGATGGACCGCCTGGTGTGCGGCGACGTGGGCTTCGGCAAGACCGAAGTGGCGCTACGCGCCGCCTTCGTGGCCGTCACCGGCGGCAAGCAGGTGGCGCTGCTGGCACCCACCACGCTGCTGGCCGAGCAGCACTACCAGAACATCAGCGACCGCTTTGGCAAGTGGCCGGTGCGCGTGGCGGAAATGAGCCGCTTCCGCTCCGCCAAGGAAATCAAGGCGGCGATGGCGGGCCTGGCCGACGGCACCATCGACATCGTCATCGGCACGCACAAATTGCTGAGCCAGGACGTGAAGTTCAAGCGGCTGGGCCTGCTGATCATCGACGAGGAGCACCGCTTCGGCGTGCGCCACAAGGAGGCGATGAAGGCCATGCGCGCCGAGGTGGACGTGCTCACGCTCACCGCCACGCCCATCCCGCGCACGCTGGGCATGGCGCTGGAGGGCCTGCGCGACCTGTCCGTCATCGCCACGGCGCCCCAGCGGCGGCTGGCCATCAAGACCTTCGTGCGCGGCGAGAGCCAGGGCGTGATCCGCGAGGCGGTGCTGCGCGAGCTCAAGCGCGGCGGGCAGGTGTACTTCCTGCACAACGAGGTCGAGACCATCGAGGCGCGCCGCGCCAAGCTGGCCGAGCTGCTGCCCGAGGCGCGCATCGCCGTGGCGCACGGCCAGATGCCCGAGCGCGAGCTGGAGCGCGTGATGCGCGACTTCGTGGCCCAGCGCCACAACCTGCTGCTGTGCTCGACCATCATCGAGACCGGCATCGACGTGCCCAGCGCCAACACCATCGTCATCAGCCGCGCCGACAAGTTCGGCCTGGCCCAGCTGCACCAGTTGCGCGGGCGCGTGGGCCGCAGCCACCACCAGGCCTACGCCTACCTGCTGGTGCCCGACGTGGAGGGCCTGACCAAGCAGGCCGCGCAGCGCCTGGAGGCGATCCAGGCCATGGAAGAGCTGGGCAGCGGCTTCTACCTTGCCATGCACGACCTGGAGATCCGCGGCGCCGGCGAAGTGCTCGGGGAGAACCAGAGCGGGAACATGCAGGAGGTGGGCTTCCAGCTCTACAACGACATGCTCTCCGAGGCGGTGAAGTCGCTGAAGGCCGGGCGCGAGCCGGACCTGCTCAGCCCCTTCGGCGCCACCACCGAGATCAACCTGCACGCCCCCGCGCTGCTGCCGGACAGCTACTGCGGCGACGTGCACACGCGGCTGAACCTCTACAAGCGCCTGGCCACGGCGGAGAAGGCGGAAGCCATCGACACGCTGCTGGAGGAGGTGACGGACCGCTTCGGCAAGCTCCCGGCGCAGGGTCAGACCCTGTTCGACACGCACCGCCTGCGCGTGCTCGCCAAGCCCTACGGCGTGCTGAAGATCGACGCCGCGCCGGCGGCGATGGTGATCAGCTTCCGGCCCGACGCGCCCATCGACCCGATGCGGATCATCGAGCTGGTGCAGAAGAACCGGCACATCAAGCTCGCGGGCAACGACAAGCTGCGCATCGAGCGCGCCACGCCGGAGCCGCGCGACCGCGCGCAGTTCATCCGCGACGTGCTGCGCTCGCTGGGGACGCCGGTGCGGGCCGATGCGTGAGCGGGGCAGCCCGGATAATCACGGGTTTTGCCTGACCGACGCCGAGCCTCCATGTCCACTGCTCCCCTCGCCTTCGCCCCTGGCCTCACCGTCCGCGGCTTCACGCCACCGCTGCAGCTGCGCGACTTCGGCCTGATCGCCTTCGACATGGACTCGACGCTGATCAACATCGAGTGCATCGACGAGGTCGCCGACGCCGCCGGGCGCAAGGCCGAGGTGGCGGCCATCACCGAGGCCTCCATGCGCGGCGAGATCACCGACTTCAAGGAGAGCCTGCGCCGCCGCGTCGCCATGCTCCAGGGCGTGCCGGAGCAGTTCCTGCACGAGGTGTTCGAGCGGCGCCTGAAGCCCAACCCCGGCGCCAAGGCCCTCATTGACGCCTGCCGCGCCGCGGGCCTGAAGACGCTGCTGGTCTCCGGCGGCTTCACCTTCTTCGCCGAGCGCGTGTGCTCGCTGCTGGGGATCGACTACGCGCGCTCCAACGTGCTGGAGATCGTGGACGGCCACCTCACCGGTCGCCTGGTGGACCAGGACTGGGGCGACATCTGTGACGGCGCCGAGAAGCGCCGCATGCTGCTGGCCACCTGCGAGCAGCTGGGCCTGCGCCCCGAACAGGCCATCGCCATGGGCGACGGCGCCAACGACCTGCCCATGATGGGTGCCGCCGGCCTGTCGGTGGCCTACCACGCCAAGCCCAAGGTGCGCGAGCAGGCCATGGTCTCCATCGAGCAAGGCGGCCTGGACCGGCTGCTGGAGTTGATGAAGCCCTGAGCGCAGCGGCGAAATGAGCCGCTCTGGCAACACGCCTGGCCGGGCTTCGCGGCCCGACATGACCATTGCGGCTCAACGCATACCCACTTGCACCACCAAGACGCCCGCCAGCGCCACGAACAGCGCCAGCGACACCCCTTTCCAGAACACCACCGGATGCCGCTCGACCAGCGCCGGGCGGCACTGGTGCAGGAATTCCGGGCTGGGGTGGTGCAGGTCGTGCACGAATTCGTCCACGTCGCCCTGGCGCCGTGCCGGCTCCGGCTGCAGTGCCTTGCGGATGGCCTCGTCGATCCATGCCGGTAGTTCCGGCCGGATGTCCCGCAGCGGCGCATAGCCGAGTTTCTTCTGCGCCGAGCGGCTGCGCGTCTTGGCGGCCTCCATCCCATAAGGCAATCGCCCGCCCAGCATCTGGTAGGTGAGCACAGCCAGGGAAAACAAGTCCGCGCGAGGCGTGCCCTCCTCACCCAGGAAATATTCGGGCGCCGTGTATTGGGCAGTGCCTGGAACTTCATGGCTGCGGGCCGGGGCAGCGCCATCCACGATGCCCGCCACCCGCACCGCGCCGAAATCGATGATCTTCACCGTGCCCGTGGCGTCGATCAGCACGTTTTCCGGCCTCAAGTCCTGGTGCAGCATTTCCAGGCGATGAAAGGCGCGCAGCCCTCGGGCAATCTGCCTCACCAAGCCGCGCACGGTGTCCAGGTCCGGGCGCGGGTGGTCGGTCATCCACTGAGCCAGCGTGCATCCCTCCACATATTCCATTGCCACGAACAGGTGCCGGCGTGGACGCGCCGCGGCGCAGGGTTTCAATACATGGGCACTGTGAATGCGGCGGGCGATCCATTCTTCCAGCAGGAAACGCTCTCGGTAAGCCGGATCGGCCTGCAGGTCGATGGACGGCGCTTTCAGCGCCACCAGGGCCTGGGTCTGCTCGTCCTGCGCCAGGTAGATATGGCTGCGGCTGCTGCCGTGGATTTCACGCAGGATGCGATAGCCATCCAGCACCATGCGCGGCTCCAGGATCGGCGGGGCCGGCAATTCCGCCGCCCGCTGCTGCAGGTCACCGGCCTGCGGATCGGGCAACTGCTCCACCCGCAGCAACTGCACCGTCAGATTGTCCGGGCTGCCGTGCCGGTACGCCTCCTGGGCAATATGCTTGGCAACCAGGTCCAGCTCGCGATCACCCGCCACGGCCGCCAGGATGAATTCCGGCGGCACATGCTCGTAAACGCCGTCAGTGGCCAGCAGGAAGGTATCGCCCGGCTCCAGCAAAAAGCTTCTGTAATCCACCTCCAAGTGTCCGCTGATACCCAATGCCCGGCCCAGGTAACTCTCCCGGGAGGAAATATGGACCTTGTGGTCCTGCGTCAACTGCTCCAGCGCCTGGGCATGCAGCTTGTAGACGCGGCAGTCGCCGACGTGGAACAAATGCGCCGTGGTCGATTTGAGCACCAGCGCGCTCAGCGTGCAGACATGGCCGCGGTCCTTGTCGTAGCGGCCCTGCCCTTGCTGGGTTTGTGCGTAGAGCCAGGAATTGGTGGCAGCCAGCACGCGCTCCACGGAGGTTTTCACGGACCAGGCATCGGCCGTGCAGTAATAGTCTTCCAGCAGGCTGCGCACCGCCGTCTGGCTGGCCACTTGGCTGAATTCGCTGCTGCTGATGCCGTCGGCAACCGCCACCACCACGCCTTTGCTTGCCCGCTGCGGCTCGCGCGGCAAGCAGGCGCCATGAAAATCCTGGTTCGAGGCTTTGCGGCCCTTGTCCGAATATTGGCCGATGGCAACCTGGAGCTGTGCTTGCATAAAAAAACAGCCTCAACCCGAACCGGATTGAGGCTTCATGCGTGGGGTGTGGAATATTTCTCTTGATGGACGATCAAGCCAGCTTGCGCTTCGGTGCAGTCTTGATGTGGGTGGCGTACAAGGTCAGGCCGGTAAAGGCCAAGCCGCCTACCAGGTTGCCCAGCACGGTGGGAATCTCGTTCCAGATCAAATAGTCCATGAGCGAGAAATGGCCGCCCAGCAGCAGGCCGGTGGGAAACAAGAACATGTTCACCACCGAATGCTCAAAAGCCATGGCGAAGAACAGCATGATGGGCATCCACATCGCGATGACCTTGCCGCCCACCGTGGTGGAAATCATGGCGCCGACCACGCCAGTGGACACCATCCAGTTGCACAGCATGCCGCGCACGAACAGGGTCAGCATGCCGTAGAAACCGTATTGGGCGTAACCCAGCGTGCGTGATTCGCCGATCACGCCAATGGTATGCCCCACCTTGCTGGGCTCGGTCTGGAAGCCGTTGGTGAAGACGATGGACATCAGCACCGCCACGGTCAGCGCCCCGAGGAAATTGCCCAGGAACACGATGCCCCAGTTCTTGAGCACACCCTTGAGCGTGACCCCAGGGCGCTTGTCGATCAGCGCCAGCGGCGTGAGCACGAACACGCCGGTGAGCAGGTCAAAACCCAGCAGGTACAGCATGCAGAAACCCACCGGGAACAGCATGGCGCCGAAAATCGGCGAGCCCGTCTGCACCGACACGGTGACGGCAAACACCGCCGCCAGCGCCAGGATGGCGCCAGCCATGTAGGCGCGGATCAGCGCATCGCGCGTCGCCATGTGAATCTTGGATTCACCGGCATCGACCATCTTGGTCACGAATTCCGAAGGAACGAGATAAGCCATGGTACTTCCTCAGGCTGTCCAATGATTTTCAAAGTACCGGCTCAGGCGCCGACGCAGACCGTGCCGCCCTGCAGGCGCACGGGATAAGCTTTCACGGAGTTTTCGGGCGCTTCCAGGCATTCGCCGGTGGCGAGGTCGAAGTGCTGCTTGTAAATGGGCGAGGCCACGACAATGCGCGCCCCCAGGCTCCCCACCAGCCCGCGCGAGAGCACGCTGGCTTGGGAATTGGGATCGAAATTGTCGATGGCGTAGAGGCGCTGCACGTCGTCCGCAATGCGGAACACGGCCACGTGCCGGTCCTGCACCAGGGCACAGACACCGGTATTGGGCACGATGTCCTCGACGGCACACACGGGGGTCCAGGTGGTGTTTTCCATTTGCTGGTTTCTCAATTATTAGATTCTTGGCTCAAGCCGTCTCGCCCGCCGCGGCATTTTCGGAACGGCTGGACAATTGCTCCCATTTCTCATCCGGCGTGGCCGGGCGGATCTGGCCTCGCTCCTGGATGAAAATCACGTTGCGGTCGCCTTGGTCGCTGTTGACGAATTGGCGGAAACGCTTGCGGGTTTCCGGCGTGGTGACCGCGCTCTTCCATTCGCACTGGTAGGTATCCACCACGTATTGCATGTCGGCCTCCAGTTCCGCGGCAATACCGAGCTTGTCCTGGAGCACGACCTGCTTCAGGTAATCCAGCCCGCCTTCGAGATTGTCGCGCCACACGCTGGTGCGCTGCAGCCGGTCCGCAGTGCGCACGTAGAACATCAGGAAACGGTCGATGTAGCGGATCAAATCGGCCTTGGACAAATCGGAGGCCAGCAATTCGGCATGGCGCGGTTTCATGCCGCCGTTGCCGCACACATAAAGGTTCCAGCCCTTGTCCGTGGCGATCACGCCCACGTCCTTGCCCTGGGCCTCGGCGCATTCGCGCGTGCAACCCGAAACGCCAAATTTTATTTTGTGCGGCGCACGCAACCCTTTGTACCGATTCTCAAGCTCGACAGCCAACCCAACGCTGTCGTCCACGCCATAGCGGCACCAGGTCGAGCCCACGCAGGATTTCACCGTGCGCAGGGACTTGCCGTAGGCATGGCCGGATTCGAAGCCGGCGGCAATCAGCTCTTCCCAAATCAGCGGTAGCTGCTCGACACGGGCGCCAAACAGGTCCACGCGCTGGCCGCCTGTGATCTTGGTGTAGAGGCCGTATTTCTTGGCTACCTGGCCCACGGCAATCAGGCCGTCCGGCGTGACCTCGCCTCCGGCCATGCGCGGCACGACGGAATAGGTGCCGTCCTTCTGGATGTTGCCCAGGAAATAGTCATTGGAATCCTGAAGGCTGGCGTGCTCTTTCTTCAGCACGAAATCGTTCCAGACCGAAGCAAAAATATTGCCGGCCACCGGCCTGCAAATGTCGCACCCCAGCCCCTGGCCGTGCTTGGCCAGCAGTTCCTCGAAGGTCTTGAGCTTGCCGACCTTGACGAGGTGGAACAGCTCCTGGCGCGAATATGAGAAGTGCTCGCACAGGTGGTTGTTCACCGCCACGCCGAGTTTCTTCATCTCGGCCTTCATCACCTGCGTCACCAGCGGCACGCAGCCGCCGCAGGTCATGCCGGCCTTGGTGCAGCTTTTCAGCTCGCCGATGGTGTTCACGCCGCTGGCCACGGCCTGGCACAGCATGGCCTTGGTCACGCTGTTGCACGAGCAGATTTGCGCGGAATCCGGCAGCGCGTCCGCGCCCAGGGCGGGTTTGGCCTGGCCGTCGGACTGCGGCAGGATCAGGAATTCCGGGTCCTTGGGCAATTCGATGCGGTTGAGCATCATTTGCAGCAGGGTGCCGTATTCCGCGGCGTCGCCCACCAGCACCGCACCCAGCAGTTGCTTGCCGTCCTCGGACACGACGATTTTCTTGTAGACCTGCTTGCGTTCGTCCGTGAATTGGTAGGCGCGGCTGTGCTTGGTATTACCCAGGGCGTCGCCCACGCTGGCCACATCCACGCCCATGAGCTTCAGCTTGGTGCTCAGGTCGGCGCCGTTGAAATCAGCCTCTTCGCCGGCCAGCGTTTTCGCGACCACGCGCGCCATGTCGTAGCCCGGGGCCACCAGGCCGAAGACCTGGCCGTTCCAGGAAGCGCATTCACCGATGGCGAAGACGTCCGCATCGCTGGTACGGCACTGGTTGTCGATCACGACGCCGCCACGCGCGCCGATATTCAGCCCGCACTGGCGCGCCAGCTCGTCGCGCGGACGGATACCGGCGGAAAACACGATCATGTCGGTTTCCAGGTACGTGCCGTCGGCGAACACCATGCGGTGCCGAGCGCTTTCCCCGGCGATGATTTCCACCGTGCTTTTCCGGGTATGCACCTGCACGCCCAGGTCTTCGATCTTGTTGCGCAGCACGCGCCCGCCGGCGTCGTCTACCTGCACCGCCATCAGGCGCGGCGCGAATTCGACCACGTGCGTCTGCAGTTTCATGTCGCGCAGGGCCTTGGCGCATTCCAGGCCCAGCAGGCCACCGCCCACCACCACGCCGCTGGTGGAGCGGCGACCGCATTCGAGCATCGATTCCAGATCCTCGATGGTGCGGTAGACGAAGCAATCCTCGCGGTCCTTGCCCGGGATGGGCGGCACGAAGGGATAGGAGCCGGTGGCGATGACGAGTTTGTCGTAGGGCAGCACGTCGCCGCTGGATACCGTCACCGTCTTGTTTTCGCGGTCGATGGCGGTGGCACGGGCATTGAGCTTGAGCAGCAGGTTGTCGCGGTCGAAGAAACCGGGCGGTACCAGCGACAAATCCTCTACAGCCTTGCCTGCGAAGAATTCGGACAGGTGCACGCGGTCATAAGCCGGACGCGGCTCCTCGCACAGCACGGTGATTTCCGCGTGATGGATGCCGGCGTCGAACAGGCTCTCCAGGAATTTTTGCCCCACCATGCCGTGGCCGATAACGAGGATCTTCATGGCTTCTCGATGCGAAGGTTTCAATGGCACCCGCCTGGGGCAGGCACTGCGAAAAAGGTTGAAAGTCCCGAACGCGCCCAATTCCGGAAACAGCCCATGCAGCGGCCTGACGACCCATTGGGCCGGTCATGAAAGGAATTGAGAGTGGGAATTGCAATGCCTGGCGTCGCCGTGACGCGGCAGCAGGCACACGTCGTTGTGGCCTGGAGGCTGGCCGGCTGAAAATGCCGCGCCCCGGTGCATTGCGTTGAGAGTGCTCAACCTTTCGCAATAGCCATGCCAGCAGAATTCGAGGGGAGAATTTTGTGAAACCCGCCTCAAACGCACCAATGCCGCCCGCGACGCACCAAGGCGACGCAAGCTGCGCCCGCACAGTCGGCTGGGCACGCACGAACATGGCGCCATGCGCATGGTCGCCACGGAAGGCATCGCACCCGCGCACCAGGCTCTTGAAGAGCGCCGGCCAGCCCGCCGCAGGAGTTCAGCGAATGCAGAAAAGCGTGAAATACATCACGTTTTCAGAATACAGGCCCGTGTAAAACCGAAAGTTGCGTTCCCGAAGAACCTTGTGAAATCGGGAGTTTGTCCCGTTGGTTCGACCCTTCATTTGCTTGCCGGCAGGTCACGCGCGAAAGGTTCTTTCGCAGCAGAAGCCCGTCATTTCCATGAACCACAAACATCGGCCCTTCTTCCTCCGGGACCTGCAGTTTCCCAAGTACCTGTGGGCCCTTACGGCGGTGTACGGCCTGGCTACCTTTGGGCTCTGCGCGCACAACGCCGAGTTCCTGGCCTACTACCCCAACATGCCGGAGGAGATGACGCACGAGGTCGTCTATCTGGCATGGCTGGGGCTGACCGTCGTCGGGCTGGCCGTGGTGCCCTTCTACATGCTGGGCCTGGGCGTGATGGCGGCCTTCGTGCTGGCGCTTTACGGCCTGCTGGGGCTGTCAGGCCTGGGCCACTATTCCCTGGGCGCGCTGGAGGAGCACACGCTGGCAGCCAACCTGCTGATCCTGTTCCAGGGCTTCAGCGGCCTGGTGCTGGCCGTTCGGGCGGTGCGTGAGACCGTCAAGCAGGCGCGCCGGCACGTGCACCGCAGCGCCTACGGCGCGCCGGTCAAGCACGACCCTCGGCTGTCCAACCGCTGACTGCAGCCGCCGCCTGCCTCAGCGCCGAGCCGCCATCGGCTCGCCCAGCTTGATGAAGTGCAGCGGCTTCCAGGTGGGGTTCCATTTCAGCCCGCGCTGCGGGAACAGCATCACCACGGTGGAGCCGAGCAGGAAGCGGCCCATTTCCTGGCCCTGCTTGAGCTCGATGGGCGCGCCGTCGCGGTAGCTCCATTCCCGCACCTGTCCCGGGCGCGGCGGATTGACCACGCCGTGCCACGCGGTGGCCATGCTGCCCACGATGGTGGCGCCCACCAGCACCAGCACCCAAGGGCCGTGCGCGCCCTCGAACACGCACACCACGCGCTCGTTGCGCGCGAACAGCCCCGGCACGCCGCGCGCGGTCACCGGGTTGACGGAAAAGAGGTCGCCGGGCACGTGGACCATGCGCACCAGGCGCCCGTCGCAGGGCATGTGGATGCGGTGATAGTCCCTGGGGCTGAGGTACAGGGTGGCGAAGCTGCCGTTCTCGAAATTCTTGGCCAGCGCCGCGTCGCCGCCTACCAGCGCCGTGGCGCTGTAGTCATGGCCCTTGGCCTGGAAGATCTGGCCCCGGTCGATGTCGCCGAACTGGCTTACCGCGCCGTCCACCGGGCAGATCAGGTCCGCCACCGACAGCGGCCGCGCGCCGGGCTTCAGGGCGCGGGTGAAGAACTCGTTGAAGCTGCGGTAGCTGGCGATGTCGGGATTGACCGCCTCGGACATGTCCACGCCGTAGCGCTTGACGAACCAGCGAATGATCCCCGTCGTCGCCGCTCCGCCCTCCCATGAGGCTACCCGCCCTCCGAACACGGTCATCGCGCGCTTGGGCAGCAGGTACTGGACGAGGACGGAGAGGCGGTCGATCAAGGCAATGGTCCGTTGGCGGGCAAACCGGAAAGTGTAGCGAGGGGTTTCGGTTGGCCCAGGAGCAGCCTTCGGGCCTGCTTCAGCTCGACAGCTGCCCCCACGCCTTGTCCAGCCGCTTCACGCTCACCGGCTGCGGCGTGCGCAGCTCCTGGGCGAAGAAGCTCACGCGCAGCTCCTCCAGCAGCCAGCGGTATTCGTCCAGCCGCGCGTCGTGCTGGCCCTTGAGCTCGGCCACGCGGCGCAGATAGCGCTGCTCCAGCGGACGCAGTTCCGACAGGCGCTGCGCGTCGCGCGCGGGATCGGCGCGCCACTTGTCCAGCCGCAGCACCACGGCCTTCAGGTAGCGCGGCAGGTGCTGCAGCGCCGTCCAGGGCGTACGCGCGATGAAGCGTTTATCCACCAGCCGCTGCAGCTGCGCCTGGACGTCGTCCGCCGCCTCCTTGGTCAGGTTGCGTGCGTCCTTGAGTTTCCGAAGCGCGGCGGCGTACTCGGTGAGCACCAGCCCGGCCTGGCGGGCGACCTCCTGGGCGATCAGGTTGAGCCGGCTGCGCCCCTCGTCGATGCGGCGCTTGAAGCCCGCTTCGTCGGTGGGCAGCGGCTCGCCCAGGAAGGCGCGGTCCAGCGCCACGTCGATGATCTGCGCGCGCAGCTCCTCCTGCGTGCCCAGCGGCATGAACTGGACCGCCATCTTCTGCAGGTCCGGGATGTTCTTCTCCAGGTATTTCAAGGGCTCGCGGATCTGCAGCGCCACCAGCCGGCGCAGCCCGGCGCGGTGCTTCGCGGCCGCGACCTCGGGCTCGTCGAAGACCTCGATCTCGACATGCGTGCCCTTGTCGATCAGCGCCGGGA
>JAEYPG010000219.1 GCA_023410975.1 Pseudomonadota bacterium | reverse complement strand
TGTAAGCGTTGCCGCTGGGCCCTTCTTGGCAGGGCTTGAACCCATGGGCAAGATCGCCCGACCGTGCTCACCATCTCACTTACGAGATGTGCACGATCGGAGCGAAGTGCACACATGGACAAGCGAGTCATCACGGACAGGGCCCCGCGGCGGCGGCACAGCGCGGCTCTCAAGCGCGAGTTGGTCGAGCGCAGTCTGCAGCCAGGGGCATCCGTAGCCGCGCTGGCGCAGGAGCACGGCATCAACGCCAACCTGCTCTTCAACTGGCGACGGCTGCACCTGGAGCAACAGCAGGTCGCAGTCCAGGTGCTCGCCGAGCCGGCAACGGTGCTGTTGCCCGTGACGGTGGAGGAGCCGGTCGCTGCACCGGCGCCTGCGCTGGCCTGTGCACCGACAACCCCAACGCCGCGGCGCGTGGGCACGGGCGTCATCGAGGTCGAGATCGGTGCTGCGCTGGTGCGGCTACGCGGCACGGTGGACGAGGCCAGCGTGCGCTGCGTGTTGCAGTCGCTGCTGGAGCTGCGGTGATCGGTCTGCCCGCCGGGACGCGCGTGTGGCTGGTGGCAGGACACACCGATATGCGCAAGGGCTTCGACGGCTTGGCCGCGATGGTGCAGACGGCGCTGGCGAGGAATCCGTTCGAGGGTCATGTCTTCGTCTTTCGCGGCCGCCGCGGCGACATCCTGAAGGTTTTGTGGTTCGACGGCCAGGGCCTAATGTTGTTATCGAAGAGGCTCGAGAGGGGACGCTTCGTCTGGCCGCAGGCCACCTCGGGCAGCGTCTCGCTCACGCCGGCGCAGCTGTCGATGTTGCTGGAGGGCATTGACTGGCGCATGCCGATGCGCACGCACACGCCCGAGCTCGCTGCTTGAGCCAGGCCTGTTGCACGCGGCTCACGGGCCGCTGGTCAGCTGCCACGCGGTGCGGCACAGTAGAGCCCATGCCGCTGCCGCCTGGGCCCCACACCATCGAGTCGCTGCTGCGCGTGATCGAGGCGCGCGACGCAGAGTTGGTGCTGCTCAAGCTCATGAACGAGAAGCTGCGCCTGCAGCTGGCACGGCGCGTGCGCTCCCTGTACGGCGCCTCCAGCGAGCGCTTCGAGGACGGCCAGCGAACGCTCATCGAACCCCCGCCGCTGCCGCAGGAGCCCGCAGCACAAGCTGCGGCCAAGCCGGCGGCCAACGCACCGCAGATCGACCGCAGCCTGCCTGCCCACTTGGCGCGCGAGGAGCAGCTGCATCTGCCGCCGACCACCCCAGCGCACCACGACAGCTCCGGGGAGCCTTGTGGCTGCAGCGCCTGTGGCGGGCGGCTGCGACGCATCGGCGCGGACGTCTCGGAGCAGCTGGAGTACGTGCCTGCGCGCTTCAAGGTCATTCGCCATGTGCGACCCAAGATGGCGTGCGTGAAGTGCCAGACCATCTTCCAGGCGCCGGCACCGAGCCGCCCCATCGCACGCGGCATCGCTGGCCCGAAGTTCATGGCACACGTGGCCGTGTCGAAGTACAGCGACCATATTCCCCTCTACCGCCAATGCCGCATCAACGCGCGCAGCGGCGTGCACCTCGACCGCTCCACGCTCACGCGCATCGTGGCCCACAGCGAGGCGCTGCTGGACCCGCTGCTCGCCGCGCTGGGCCGCTACGTGCTGGCCGCCCAGAAGCTCCACGCCGACGACACGCCTGTCCCGGTGCTCTCTCCCGGCAAGGGCCAGACCAAGGAAGGCCGGCTGTGGGTCTACGTGCGCGACGACCGACCGGCGGGCTCCAAGGATGCGCCGGCCGCGTGGTACCAATACTCGCCTGATCGCCAGGGCCAGCATCCGCGCGAACACCTCAAGACCTTCAGCGGCATCCTGCAGGCCGATGGCTACACCGGCTGGCTGCGGCTCTACAAGCAAGGGCACGTCGTTGAGGCGGCATGCATGGCCCATGCTCGGCGACCGTGGTGGGACCTGTACGTCAGTACCGGGCGCGCCGAGGACTCCATCGCCGCGCAGGCACTGCGGCGCATCAGCGCGTTCTACGCCATCGAGGAGGACATCCGGGGGCAGCCGCCGGAGGTCCGGCGCGCGCAGCGCCAGGCCCGTGCCGGTCCGCTGCTGCAGGAGTACCACGACTGGCTCCATGGCCTGCTCGGGCGCGTGTCGACCAAGTCGGACCTGGCCCAGGCTTGCCGCTACTCGCTCGCACGCTGGAAGGCGCTGACGCGCTACGTCGATGACGGTCGCATCGAGATAGACAACTCCGCTGCCGAACGTGCTCTGCGTGGGGTAGCGTTGGGAAGAGGCAATTACCTCTTCATGGGCTCTGACGCCGGCGGGAAGCGCGCCGCAGCCATGTACAGCCTCGTCGAGACTGCCAAGCTCAACGGTCTGGACCCCGAGGTCTACCTGAGCGAGGTGTTCAGCCGCATCGCCGAGCACCCCATCAACCGCATTGAGGATCTGCTGCCCTGGAACATCGCGCGCCACCAGCAGGAGCAGCGGCACGCCGCCTGAAGCCATGGCCACCAAGGTCCGCACCCTCAAGAAGCCCGCAGGCGTCCTGCAACTGCACATCGAACTGCGCTATCTCAAGCCCAAGATCTGGCGCCGGGTATTGGTGCCCGACACCATCACGCTGGCCCAGTTGCATGGCGTCATCCAAGTGCTCTTCGAGTGGGCAGGCGGCCACCTGCATGAGTTCACGGCTGGCGGGGAACGCTACGGCAGCTCGGACCTGGACTTCGACATGCCGGGCGAAGTACGCAGTGAGCGCACGCGGCTGACCAAGGCACTGACACCTTCAGGCACCATCGACTACGTCTACGACTTCGGCGACAACTGGGAGCACCGCATCAAGCTCGAGAAGGTGCTGCCGCCCTCGGACCAGACGCTGCCCGTGTGCGTGGGCGGCGCCAATGCCGCTCCCCCTGACGACTGTGGCGGGCCACCGGGCTATGTGGACCTGTTGGAAGCGCTGGCCGACCTGAACCATCCAGAGCACGAAGAGATGACGCAGTGGCTCGACCGTGACTGGGACCCCAAGGCCTTCGACATCGACAACGTCAACAGCTGGCTCGCCGAGATCAAGCTCTGACCAAGTCAGTTCGAGACCCGCCATCCCATGTGGCGGCACAGCGCCACGGCATCCTTCTTCGTCGGCTTGGCGTCCATCCAGAACTCGCGGTCTTCATCGACCGCGATGGCCCATTGCAGCTCACCTGTCTCATCGGTCTGATGGACATGCACGTGCAGGTTCGGGCTTCGAGGGTCGTCCTGCGCCTGCGCATAGAACCCAGGCGAAGCAGCCTTGAACTCGCGAGCCCAGGGGCTCGCTTTGAGCTCGTCGAGCGTCATTTCCCATGAAGGGCGCTCGCCCGCACTCAGGTCGTCTTTGCTGACCCCTTGTCCTGCCATGGCTGCGTCGCTTCCAATATCGGCCCGCTTTGGAACGCTTCACTCTACAGCTGCCGGGTGAGCACAAGGCAGAGGCTCTGCCAATAGGGCCTCGCGGCAACGCTTAC
>JAEYPG010000148.1 GCA_023410975.1 Pseudomonadota bacterium | reverse complement strand
GCTGGTTGCTGGTTGCTGGTTGCTGGTTGCTGGTTGCTGGTTGAATGCTCCCCATCCACGATGTCACGACCAAGACGGCAACAATCAGTTGTTCGAATACTCGTCACCCTGCTGCTCAGCACAACAGCTCCAGCCCACGCCGTGTGCAGTCAGGGTGCGCATGGAGATGGCCGAGCGCAGCCCGACGGCGCGGGACCGGATGGACCTGAAAGCGTTGCTGGCCGCTAGGCATTACATGCGGTCCGTCCGGAATCAGGAGCAGCAGCACCAGCAGAAACCGAACACCGTCGTGTACCCAGGCGGCAAGGTGCAAGAAGACAGCGTAGGGCGCGGCGAGCCGGAGCTGCGGCGGTAGGCGAGGCTGCAGCGCAAGGAAGGAGGCCACTGGGTGGGTCCGCCCGCCGTACCACCTGTGGCGCGCCAGTGAATGCAACGGCTAGGTGACCATGGGTATCAGCGTCTCGGACATAGCGCAGCTGCGACTTCCGCATGCATCTACACCGATCAACGGCGTGACCGTCGCAGAACCAAGCACTTGCGTGCTCCGGGCAGGGCCAGGGCGCCCAGACAACTCACGAAATTTCGGTGCCGAAACTTCGCCATTGCTTGGCAACTCCATCGATGCCGTCGGCACTGCGCCGCCCGCACGTTCACGGCTCGACATCTGCTCAAGATAGAGAGCGACAGGTTTCGGCGCCGAAACTGCCGCCAAATCGATCCATTGATGATGCGGTGTTGCAGGAACAACTTATTTTTAGTTCTTGTTGTTCTTGGAAAGTCTTGAGCAAATTACACTGCAGCCCATGGATAAAGCCCTGCCCAAGATCGTCACTTTTTTCAACACCAAGGGCGGCGCCGGAAAGTCCAAGTTGTGCTTGGGGCTGGCCTATGTGCTGCACAAGCACGGCAGCCGGGTGTTGATCGTCGATTCGGACCCCGAGCAGGCGACATCCGCGAATGTCACTCGGCTGATGGATCCGGAGTCGACCTTCCCGGTCGATGCGGTCATCCTGCAGGCGCCCCGCTATCCCGATCCCGAGCGTCCCGGGCATCTCAAGCCTGACACTGCCGCGTACTTGGCCGAGGTGGTACGCCTGGGTGGCGGCTACGACTACGTCTTCATCGACCTGCCTGCCCGCTCCGAAGAGCCCGAGCAACTCGCCGCCCTCATTGGCGCCGACTTCGTGATCATCCCGAGCAAGCCCGGCCGCGCCGACGTGCGCGTGCTGCGCGACATTGGCATACCCAAACTGGCCAAGAGCCTGGCCAACGTCGAGCAATTGCCTGTGATCGCCATCGTCCCCAATGCAGTGCAGCGGCACAACGTGGACAAGGTCGGCATCGAGGAACTCACCGACATCGCACAGAACAACGACTACATCGAGCTCTCGGTTACGGCCGCGACGGTGCCCGATTCGGTCGCGCTGGAGGAGATGACTGCACTCAACGTGGGACTTGACGAGGTCGTTACAAAGAAGCAAGCCCGCGACGCCGCCATCACGGCCTTGACCAACGTCGCCCTGGAAGTACGGCTGCTCAACAAGGTTAGGCCCGCCAAGCGCAAGAGCAGCGTCAAGGCGGCACGAGAGGGGGTGTGAGATGTCCAAGCCACAGGATCGCCTGCGCAGCAAGTCCCTGGCTCGAAGCAGCGCCAACGCGGGCGCCGGCGGCAGTGCCGCCGCCCGAGCGCTGGCGCAGGGCACCTTGAAGAGCGTGCCGGACGAGTTGCTCAAGGCGCCGGTGCCCGTCGTCACTACACCCGGCGCTGCGCCACAGTTGCGCGTCCCGGGCCTGCATGTGGCCGCGCCTCCGGTAGTGGCTGCAGGTGCTGTCATCAAGGTGCCTTTGGACCAGCTGGTCGAAGGCCAGGAAAACTGGCGGGTGTTCTTCGACCCGAAGAAGCTTGAGGAGTTGGAAGCGGAGCTGCGCCGCGATGGGCAGCTCGAACCCGTGCAGGCTTTCGTGCGACAGGACGGCAAGTACGAACTGGTTGGTGGGCATCGCCGTCTGCGAGCGGCGCGCCAGATCCCGCTGCCGTACCTCAACGTACTTGTCATCGCCGAGCCGGAGTCGCCCCAGCACCGAGCGCGGTTGAGCCGCAACCTCAACGGGGCGCGGGCCGACACCACAGTGCTGGACGATGCCATCCGCTGGCGAGAGGCACTGGACAATGGCGAGTTCGAGTCGCAGCAGGCTCTCGCGGAGTTCTTCGGCGTGCCGCCGAGCCGGGTCTCCAAAACCGTCACCATTGCTGCGATCCCGCGCGCGGTGCTGGAGGCCGTTGCCGGCTTCTCGGCGTGGCAGAAACTGGGAAAGCTCTATCCGCTTGCGCAGCTCCACGCCTTCTGGACCGAACAAGGCCTTGATGCCACGGCCCGGGCCCTCAAGCTGGTTCGGGACCACGAGGACGCCTTGAGCGAGGAAAAGCTCATCGAGAAGGTGGAGGAAGCCAAGGGCAAGCCGAGCCGCAAGGGCGTCGCCAGCCGCGCCACGCCAGCGCGGGTCCTGCTGAGCTGTCCCGCTGGCGGCAGCGGAGCCCTCAAGTTCTTCGAAGCTGAACGCAAGCTTGAACTGGAGCTCAAGGGCGTGCCGATTGAGGTCCTGAAGACGCTCTACGACGAGGTGGGCAAGATGGTCCAGGCGCGGCTGGATGCGGTTCAGCAGGGAGCGGTACCCGCCGGGCTGCCAACGCAAGCAGTGGTGTCATGACGAGCTACCGGACAGCAGCGCAGGTCCACGAGACCGCCGACCGCGTTGTGGTCTGAAGCGTCACTACGCCGGCACTTCAGTCATGTGGCGGATTGCACGTGCCCAACTGCCGACGTACCAAAAACTCGGTGAACCTAAGGTGTCCTTTTGTGTGCCCGACAGCTGCGCCGTCTTCTGGGCTGCGGGGGAAGCCACATCAAGCACAGTTCCACTCCTGGCTTTACCGCTCCCGAAGCCGAAAAGTGCCCGTTCATGTGCATTGGCATAGGCAAGAAGGAGCCGGCTACCAAGGAGATCAGCGCGGCAAGAACCCTTTTGCATATGCCCAGAAGGCAATCCCGAACCGGTACGCCGTGCACTGATGCTCTCGGGTGTGCTGCGATATCGAGGCTCAGGCAGATGGCCACGGCAAAAGTGCCCTTCGGTGTGCAACGGTGCCACGTTGATATGGCTGTTGCTTACAAAGGCACCGGAGGCATGCACATAAAAGAGCACCTTAATAGGAGAGGGCGGTGGGCCTCCAGCTATGGTTTGCCGTTGCCTCCTGTCGGTCGTAAACCACGCCGATCTCGCTCAGGGGTGTGCAGCTCTGCAGACCGTAGTGGGTGCAATGCATTGACTTCATTCGATTGCTCGAACTCCAGCCAGCTTTCTTAATAACTTAAAAACAAGCAAGCTTTCAGAGGTCAAAATTACCTTTTAAATCAACAACTTAGGAACGAGAAAGTGCCTCTTTATGTGCAATTTCGGCACCAAGGTGCCTGTCTGTGTGCAGAAGGTGGCCTTTTTTGTGCAAAACATGGTGCCTGTTTGTGTGCGCCAAGGTGCTCTTCCATGTGCAGCAAGGTAGCTGTCTTTGTGCAAGGTGCTCATACATGTGCGAGCGGGCTAAGCCCTTGATTTGCAGAGTTTTTTTGAGCTGTCCACAGCCAAGGTGCTCTTTATTGTGTCGGCGGTCCCAGGCTTGCTCTTTGAGCGCGTGAAGGCCACTTGCATGAAAGTACTCTTTTGTGTGCAGGACGGCTGTCTGCACATCGCTGGGTAGGACGTCCATGGAAAGGTGCCCTTTCGTGTGCAAGCTGCATTGCGCCCTTTCCAACTGGCGAGACCAGCGCCGCGTGACGAGCCAAAGTGCCCTTTTGTGTGCGTTCCAGCTCTGGAGACGCCACTATCAGCCGTCGGGAAAGGTGCTCTTCCGTGTGCAGCGTCTTGCGCCCATGCCACAGCGAACGTGAAAAGGTGGCCTTGTTGATTGACCATGGGCACCTTCGGCACTAGCCTGTGCGTCCTTCCTGTCCGAGCCACCGCGGTTCCATGTCCGAATTGGTCCCTTCATCCAAGCCGCCGCTGGGCGAGAACTACGCGCTAGCGCTGTTCGAGGAGACCGTCGGCCGGGTGGGGCCCAATGCCACCATCAAGGAGGCCGAAGCGGACATCACGTTCCGCAAACACAACGTGCTCATCGACGTTGCAGGACTTAGCCTGTCGGCGCGGCGGTGCCTCAACGTCATGAACTACCTGGCGTCCAGCGCGCCAGTGGAAGTGCTGGAGTTCGACTTCGATCTCGGCCTCTTCATGTTCCTCATCAACAGCGAGAGCCGCAATCGCAGACACCTGCTTGACGCCTTGCGCGAGGCACAGAAGTCCAGCGTACTGCTGGCGCGCGAGAAGCTCGGGCGCAACAGCGCCAGCGAGATGGAGTACGTGTCGATTCCGCTGGTGGGCCGGGTTGGCATCGCGGGGGGACGCGTCTACTTCAAGTTCGACGAAGCCATCCGCAAGCTCCACAAGGACCCGCGCGGCTACACGCTGCTGTCGATGCGCACTACTGCATCGTTGGATTCGGTGCACGCCCACGCCCTGTACGAAAAGCTCAAGTCGATGGCGTACCGGGGCAGCCCGACCGACTGGTTCACCGTGGACGAGGTGCGCCGGTGGCTCGACCTGCAGGATGCGAAGTACGTAGCGGAGTTCAAGGCATTCAACCGCCGCATCCTGGACAAGGTCCGCACCAAGATCAACGACATCACCGACCTGCACATCGAGATTGAAACGCGCTCCTCGCCCGGCTCCAAGCGCATCACGCACCTGCGCTTTCATTTCCGAGAGCAGGAGGGCCGGATGGTGCAGTCGCTGGCGCAGACGGAGGTCCGCAGGGTCCTCTACGACACGCTACGCGGCGAGTTTGGCTTGGGCAACGACGACCTGGAGGCCATCACACTCAACGCCAGCGAGTACACGCCCTCGCGCATCCAGTCCGCGATCGAGTTCGTGCGCCACCGGATGTCGGGCCGCGGGCCCAAGGTGCGCTTCCCCGGGCGCCTCTTCATCAAGGCATTGAAGGAAGGGTGGACGGTGCCGACTGCAGAGCTGATGGTGGAAGAGCGGTCTCCCGATACGCCAGCGACCAAGCCGGCCGCGCCGGTGACAGCGAAAACGGCACGGGCACCTGCCTCCGAAACCGCTCAGCCGCAACAAGCCCCTGAAGACCCGGCCACCGCCGCTCTGCGCCGGGAGTACGAACGCAGTGGCGAGCTGGGCTTCGAAACTTACTTGGGCTACGGTGCGGAGCAGCAGGCCGAGTTCTGGGCCTCCTTCGTGCGCAGCAGCCAGTTCCGCGTGTTGAAAGCGCAACTGGATCTGGAGCGTCGCCAGGCGACGCCCGAGGAACTGCGCGCCAACGACAGGCTCCGCTGGGCCTTCGGCCAGCACGTCATGACGGCGCTGAAGAAGGCGGCCCGCAAAGAGCGGGCAGGCCAGGGCGAGCAGTCGCCCCTTTTTTCCAGGTGATGCGGGAAGTGGACAGGCGGGCGTGGGCGGTGCCGGCGGCAGAGTCCCAAACGGCGTCGCGCCACGCGGTGAGCCCGCCAAGCGTGTGCTGGCGAACGTCCGCAGCCGCTGCAGGCACGGCACGTGCATCACACGCAGGCTGCATGTGATGCGCGTGGAGTTTCAACGCAGTCGTTTCACGACGCCTGGGATTCGGCGGCCGGAGTTCCGGTCATGGCCGGCTCAACGGGCGCAGCGGCGTTCTGCGGCGCGGCCACTTCAGAGGCCACCGTCTTGCGCGCGGCCTTCTTGGCAGCGGCCTTCTTTGCCGGAGCTTTCTTGGCGGCGGCCTTCGTTGCTGCGCCACCCTTCGCAGCAGGCATCTTGGCCTCGGAAGGCTTGGCCGCTTCAGCCGGTGCAACCTTGGCGTCCGCCTTCTTCGCCACAGCCTTCTTGGCAGCGGCTTTCTTGGCTGCCACCGGCGCTTCGGGCGTGGCTGCGGGTTTCTTGGCGGCCGGCGCGGCCGTTTTCGCGGCGCGCGGCGCGCGGCCTTCTTCCATGCCGAAACGCCGAGCCGCCTTGGCATCCTGCGTGACGAGGCTGGCCACCTTGCCGGTTACGGGTGCTTCCAGGGACACGCTGCCGGCGTCTTCCATCTTTGCCAGCGTCTGTGCCAGCTTGTTCACTGCGCGCGCGAGTTGCTTGATGGTCTTGGCGCCAATTGCCAGGGCGGCCAGGTCGATCTTCACGCGGAAGGTCGATGCAGCTGCCGGCTGGGCCGCCTTGGCAGCCGTCTTCTTGGCGGCAGGCGCCGCCTTGTTCGCAGCGGACTTGGGTGCGGCTTTCTTGGAGGCCACGATTTTCTTGCTCGGCATGATTACTTCCTCAACGCAAAGATGTTTTCCAGCGAGCATTATTGCCGTTGAGCGTGGACATATCTTTTTCTCACCGCCCCGAAGACGCGCGGATTTGAACCGCCAACATTCTTTTTTCGGTTTCGTGGCCTGGGAACGGCTTGGTCAGCGTTCGCTTTTGCTTGTACGAAAATGAAGGACAACCGGCTCGTCGAGATGCGCGTATTCCGGGCAGTAGCCGAGGCCGGCAGCTTTACCGCGGCTGCGCAGCTGCTGGGAGTGAGCCAGCCTTTTGTGAGCCAGACACTCAGCGCGCTGGAAAAACGGCTGGGCGTGCAGTTGCTGCACCGCTCCACACGTACCCAGCGCCTGACCGCCGAAGGGCAGGCCTTCCTGGCCGCCAGTCGCCGGGTGATGGAGGAAATCGATCTGGCCGAGGCCCAGGTGGCTTCTCCCGAGCCGGCCGGCGAGCTGCGGGTGACGGTGCCCAGGGCCTTCGGCAGCGACCAGATCGTGCCGCGGCTGCCCCAGTTCATGGCCACGTATCCAGGCATCTCGGTGCAGCTGCATCTGTCGGATTCGGTAGCCAGCCTGCTGGAGGACAACCTGGACGTGGCCATCCGCATGGGGCGCTTGCAGGATTCCTCGCTCATGAGCCGGCGGCTGTGTGGCCTGCAGCGCATCGTGGTCGCTTCGCCCCAGTACGTCGCCCGCCACGGTCACCCCGTGACGCCGCAAGGGCTGGAGCGCCACAACTGCTTGCTGTGGCTGCCGCCTGCTGAGCACCTCAACCGCTGGCCCTTCATGATCAGCGGCCAGCGCCAGGAGATACCGGTACGCGGGAGTTTTCACAGTGGAGACGGTACGGCGCTGTTCCAGATGTGCGTGGCCGGCGTGGGTGTCATGCGCTTGGCCGAACACCTGGCCGTGCCGGCATTGCGCAGCCAGCAGCTGGTGACGCTGCTGGGCGACTACCAGGCCACTGACGACACGGCCATCTACGCCGTGTTCCTGCCCGAGCGCCGTCTCGTGCCGCGCATACGGGCTTTCATCGACTTCTTCACTGCCGCCTTCAGCACACCACCCTGGACGGTGTAGCCCACGGGCGCTGCACCAAGGGCATGCCGCGTCCCCTCGCGGGCCGGTCCTATCTATTGCAATGCGCAATAGGTCTTATGGCCGCCACCTCGTTGATCCACGTCAAGGTCGTTCGTAGATTCGCTCCGCCAGCTCCCGACGGCTCGGGAGCTTTACAGGAGACCCCTCATGCAAGAGACGATGGAGCGCCCCGGCCAAGGGCAGGTGGCTGCCCCGGACAGGAAGCGCATCTCGGTATACCAGCCTACCCAGCCTGGACTGATCTTTCCGGAAATCCCGGCCTTTGCCACGCACGCCGAGGAGCGGCAGCACCGCAAGGAGCGGCTGGTTGCTGCCTGCAGAGCCTTTGCACTGCAGGGCTTCGACTACGGCTTTGCCGGGCACCTGACGGTGCGCGACCCGGAATTCCCGGAGCTGTACTGGACCAATCCGATGTGCGTGCACTTCTCCAACGTGCGCGTGAGCAACCTCATCCTGGTGGACCATGCCGGCAAGGTGGTGGAGGGCGCCTATGCCGTCAACCGCGCCGGCTTCGTGCTGCACGCGGCGGTGCATGAGAAGCACCCCGAGATCCTGGCGATGTGCCACGCCCACACGGTCTACGGCACGGCCTTCGCTGCGCTGGGCCGTCCGCTGGAGCCCATCACGCAGGATGCGGCTGCGTTCTACGAGGACCACGTCGTCATCAAGAGCGAGGCCGGGCAAGTGGCGGTGGAGGAGCGTGCCGGCTTCACGGTGGCCGACTGGTTCAAGGGCGTGAAGGCGGCCATCCACCAGAACCACGGCTTGTTCACCTGCAGCACGCACAGCGTCGAATCCGCGGCGTTCTGGTTCATCGCGCTGGAGCGCTGCTGCCAGCAGCAGCTGATGGTGGACGCCACCGGCCACAAGCCCGTGCTGGTCCCGCCAGACAAGTCGCGTTTCAGCCGCGACAACGTGGGCAGCGACTACATCGGCTGGCTGCACTTCCAGACCATCTGGGACCAGCTCGTGCGCACCCAGCCCGACATGTTCGACTGAGCAAGTCCACGCCAGTCCTTCGGCATCCATAGCTACAAGACACAGGAGACAAGCCATGAAGACGATGACCCGCCGCCTGCTGTGCGGCCTGCTGGCCGCACCGGCCTTGCTCTGGACCGGCGCGCAGGCGCAAGCCGCCGACATCAAGCAGCGCACGCTGCGCTTCTCGTTCGTGCAGCCCAAGGAAAGCCACATGGGTTACGGCGCCCAGAAGTTCGCCGATCTCGTGGCGCAGAAGTCAGGCAACAAGATCCAGGTCAAGCTCTTCCCCAACGGCACGCTCGGCGGGGACTTGCAGACCGTCTCGGCGCTGCAGGGCGGCACCATCGACCTCACGACCTTGCCTCCGGGCCTGCTCGTGGGCTTGAAGAAGGAGTTCGGCGCCTTCGATCTGCCGTTTCTCTTCAACGACTTCGCCGAGGCCGACGCGGTGCTCGACGGTCCCGTGGGCAAGCAGTTCATGGAGCGGCTGCCCAGCGGGCTGGTGGGCCTGGCCTACTGGGACCACGGCTTTCGCAACGTCTCCAACAACCGCCACCCCATTGCCAAGGCGGAGGACGTCAACGGCATGAAGCTGCGCGCCCTGCAGGCGCCGCTGATGATCGACACGTTCAAGGCGCTGGGCGCCAACGCCGTTCCCATGGCGTTCACGGAGCTCTACGCCGCGCTGGAAAGCCGCGCCGTGGACGGGCAGGACAACCCGATCGTGGCCTTTGCAACCAACCGCTTCGACGAGGTCCAGAAGCACCTGTCCACCACGCGCCACGTCTACAACCCGCTGGTGGTGCTGGCGAGCAGGAAGGCCTGGGACGGCCTTTCCGCCGACGAGCGCAAGCTGATCATGGACGCCGCGAGCGAGGCGCGCGTCGAGCAGCGACGGGTCTCGCGCGAGATGGAAGCCAAGGCGCTGGCGGACGTGAAGAAGAAGGGTGTGGTGGTCACCGAGGTGTCGATGCAGGAGCGTGCCCGCATGCGCGACATGGTCAAGCCCGTGACCGACAAGTACGTCAAGGAGATCGGCGAAGACGTCGTCAGCGCGTTCCACGCCGAGATCGAGAAGGTGCGCACCGCGCGCTGAGCGTGGGGCTGACTGCAATGGCCTCGACCCGGCGGCGCAGGCATGCACGCCGGGCCCGCCGAAGTCAGGACAGGGCCGCCGCCAGGCGGCCCAGTTCCGCGTCCAGGAACTGCGAGAACACGCCGGAGGCCACGGCCAGGTTCTGGCCGCTGCGCTGATACAGGCAGATCCGGGACCGCGCCTCCACGTCCGCGAGCGCCAGCCAGCGCGGCCGTCCGGACTCCAGGTCCTGCACGACGTTCTCCCGCAGCAGCGGGCCGACCAGCCCGGCATCAGCCTCACGCACGTTCCCTACAAGTCGGGACCTCAGGTGCTCACCGATGTTGCCGGCGGCGCGATCTACCTGGCCGTGCTGCCGGTGGCGCTGGTACAGGGCATGG
Organism: Pseudomonadota bacterium; assembly: GCA_023410975.1. Classification (GTDB taxonomy): domain Bacteria; phylum Pseudomonadota; class Gammaproteobacteria; order Burkholderiales; family Burkholderiaceae_C; genus Azohydromonas. The sequence continues at coordinate 751 of JAEYPG010000148.1, read as the reverse complement.
CCCGGGAGAACAAGATTCGCGTCTATGGCGTGACATCGCGCCAGCTCTCGGAAAACCTGCCGGGCGCACCCAGCCTGTCGCAAACGCGCGAGCTCGCCGGCCTGGATGTCGAGTCCTGGATGGAACTGCTGGGGCCGGCCGGCCTGCCTCCGGACGTGGTGGCGCGGCTGTCGAAGGAACTGCTGGGCGTGCTGGCGGATGCGGAAGTCCAGCGTCAGCTGGCGCTGGGCGGGATGAAGCCGATGCGGATGTCGCCTGCCGAGTTCAGCGCCTACCTCGCCCGCGAGCGGCGCCTGCTCTCGACCGTGGTGACCGCGGCCAACATCAAGGCGGAGTAGGCCGATGGTGCTTGCCGTGCTCCTGCTGGCGCTGTGCGGCTTGGCGGTCGGGGCGACCAGCATCGGTGGCGTACTGGTGGTGCCGGTGCTGACGACGGTGGCGCAGGCGGCTCCGGAGCGGGCCGTCGCGGCCGCCAGCTTCGCGTTCATGTTCACGGGAGCGGCGGCCTTCGTGAAGACGGGCTCGGCGCGCCAGGTGCATCCGTCGCTCAACCTGGCCGCGCTGGCCGGCGGCGCGCTGGGCGCCTTGAGCCTGGCCTGGCTGCCGATGGCTGCGGTGCAGACGGCGGTGGGCGTGCTGGCGATCGCATCGGGCGTGCTGGCCTGGACGGGGCGGGGACGCAGCCACCCCGTGCCGCTACCGGTCCCGGCGCTGGCCGCCCTGGGACTGGCCGTGGGCTGCGTTTCCGCAT
>JAEYPG010000146.1 GCA_023410975.1 Pseudomonadota bacterium | reverse complement strand
GCCCGGCGTCGGCCGCGCCGCCGCCCTCCCGCTGCACGGTGCGCGCGAGTGCGCTCATGCCGCGCCCGCGCGCCCCGCGGCCAGGGCGTCGAACACCGGCATCGCCTCTTCCAGCCGGGCGTAGTTGAAGCAGTGGCAGGCGCTGTGGTCCACCATGCGCGCCAGGCACTCGAAGCCGGCCAGGCCGTGCACGTTGTAGTTGAAGGCGTTCTCGACCAGCCGCATCAGCGCTTGCGCCTTGGGCAGCGGCTGCAACTGCGCCGGCTGGCCGGCCGTCCAGCGGGGCAGCACGATCCAGCCCGGGCGTGCCGGCTCGGCGGCGCGGGCCACGCCGTCCGCCGGCGGGCTCATGTGCACCACCGTGCCCTTGACGGTCTCGTGCACCGGCGGCCCGAAGCGCGCCGAAGGGGCGAAGCGGCGCACGATCTCGATGGAAGCGTTCTTCAGGCTCACCGGGCGCGGCAGCGGGTGGATCAGCCCGGTGGCCGGGTCGATGAGCGCCAGCTCGTCGGACAGCAGCCGCCAGCCGCTGAGGGCCAGCGCCGCGCACAGCGTGCTCTTGCCCGAGCCCGAAGGCGCGGGCAGCACCAGCGCGCGGCCATGGCGCTCCAGCACCGCCGCGTGCAGCGTGAGGAAACGGTGGTACAGCCCGGTGAGGCACCAGTTCAGGCCCCACTCCAGGATCGGGAAGCCCTGGTCGCCGGGCAGCGGCGTGAAGGGCGATGCGCCGTCGATCTTGAACAGCACCTGCGGACGCCACCAGCGCCGCAGGCCGAAGGGGCGTTCCACGCTGACGTGGAAGTCGGCGAAGCCCTCGTCCTCCACCGTGTGCGCGGCGTAGTGCAACGCGATGCCCCGCGCCACCGCCTCCAGCGGAGAGCGGATGCTGTTGAGCACCGGCCCGGTACGCAGCCGCAGGCCCGGGCCGCGCAGCCGGCGGCGCAACGCGTGCGCGTCCAGCGCGTCCACCCTCATGGCGCGTTGCCGTCGCAGCCGAGCACCAGGTCAAGCCGGGCCAGGTGGGCCAGGACGGCTTGCAGCGCGCGCACGTCCTGCGCATCGGGCGGGGTGCCGTTCTCGCCAGGCAGCAGCCGCTGCGCGAGCTGTGCGGCGTCCTGCGGGCCGGGAAGCTCCAGCAGCGCCAGCAGCACCTCGGCGGCGGCGGGGGAGAGCAGGTGCGTGCTGCCGGAGGCGGTGTCGAAGACCACCATCTCCTCCTCGTCGTTCCAGCGGCGCCAGTGCAGCGTGCCCACGGGCACCGCATAGCGCATGGCCATGGCGGTCGAACCCCGGGCTTACCGCCAGCTCATTGCCAGCCACTCGCGGGTGCCCGCGGGCGTGAGCGGCTGCGTGTCCGGATCGGGCGGGCTGTAAGCGCCGTTGTTGAAGCGGATGTTGGCCCAGATGACCCTGACGGCGTTTGCGTTCTCGAAGGGCGGCGGCATGCCGCCGCTGTAGGCGTTGAGCCATACGGCCGCGATACAGGCTTCGAGCGTGTCGGGTTGCTGCAGCACCTCCAGCAGCGTGGCATCGGGCAGGAAGCCAGAGATCGGCGCACCGTCGAGCACCTCTTTGAAGATGGCGGTCTTGCGGTCCACGCCCACGGGCCAGTCCGTGCTTTCGGCCCAGGCGGTCGGCGAGAGCCCGTTGCAGGGCTGCGACTGCAAGGGCAGCGTGGACTGCCGGCTGGCGAAGGTAGAAGCGGAGACGAAGCCCGACGCCGTCACGCACACGCCCGCCGACACCGGCGTGCTGCCCAGCGTCAGCGCCACCGGCGCGGCCATGCCTAGACTGCGACGCAGCATGCGGCGCCGCGATTCGGTGCCGCGCACGGCCGCTGCCAATGCGCTTTCCCGCTGCGTGCCTGAACTGCTCTCGCTCTGCTGCATGTCCATCCCTTGTCTAAACGGTCACTTGTGGCCGCAGTGTACGGGCATGCAACAGCCCGGCAACAAGCACCGGCTTGCCCCAGCGCCACGACAAAGGAGGTGTTCGGATTACTTGTTCTGGCCGTAGCCGTAACTATTGCCGTTGCCGTTGCCGTTGCCGTTGCCGGGCAGGGAAGAGGGGGACGACATCGGCGAGGCGATGGGCCCGGCGCCGTCCCAGGTGAGGGCAATCCACTGGCGGGTGCCCAGCGGCGTCATCGCCGGCTGCCCGATGCTGGCCAGCGGGGACTTGTAGAAGCCGCCGTTGGCGCGGATGTTGTTCCAGATCGCGATGACTTCAGTGGGCGAGTCAAAGGGCTGGCTCATGTGGCCGCGATAGGCGTTAAGCAGCGCGGCCGTCACGTACGCCTCGGTCGTGTTGGGTGCGTTGAGCACCTCCAGCAGCGTGACGGACCCCTTGCCGTTGCCGAAGTCCGTCGAGAGGGTGTGCGAGCCGAACTCCTGGTGGAACTTCCTGCTGGGCACGAGACCGCCGGGCCAGTAGGGCAGCTTCTGCACCCACTCCGCGGGCGACAGGCCCAAGCAGGGCTGCGAAATCGACAGCGCCTGCCGGCTCTGGAACGCGGCGGAGGAGGCAAAGGCCGAGGCCGAGATGCATTGGCCGGCTGACACCGGCACGCTGCCCAGCGTGAGGACCACGGGGGCGGCAGTGCCCAGGCTGCGGCGCAGCATGCGGCGCCGGCTCTCCAGGCGGCGCGCATCGGCGTCAGCCGGTTCCTGAGCATGGTCCTGTTGAAGATGGGGCTGAACCATGTCGATCGTCTGCAACTTTCCTGTTGATCGAAGGTGTACCGGCTTTTGCTGAGTTCGTCCGGATTCGTGCCCCCCGCGCCGTGAAGTTGTGACGGTTTCGTATTCGTTCGGGATGTGCTCAGCGTCCGGCGGCGCGTTGCGGCGCGCGTCGGCGCGCCGGCGGGGCAAAGCCCTGGCGCTCCAGCGCCCAGCCCTCGGTGGCCTGCTCCGGCGCATGGGCCAGCACGCTCTGGGGCGCCAGCCCGCGTGCCACCATGCGCCCCACCAGCGTCTCGCAGGCCTCGGCGTCCAGCCGCAGCGCCAGGCGCTGCCAGCGGCGGTTGAGCGCCTCGTGCGACCAGGCGTCCTCCAGCGCCCAGCGCGTGCGCAGCGGGTCGCCGTCGCGCACCTGCGCCGCCAGCAGGCGCGGGATGAGGGTGTGGATGAAGAGGTTGTAGTCCTGGCGCAGCCCCAGCGCCTCGAACAGCGCCACGATGCGCGCCAGCCGCGCCGACCACTGCGGATGCGCCAGCTGCAGCGTCAGCAGCGCCTGCAGGCCCTGCACCGGGTTGAGCAGCCGCAGCCGCGGCGGCGGCAGCACGTGCAGCGGCAGCCTGGCCGCCTCCTCGTGCGGCAGCGGCGTGACGAAGGAGATCAGCGTGCCCACGCGCTCCCACTGGTCGGCGCCCAGGCCGTCCAGCGTGGCCAGGCCGCCGCGCGCCATGCGCTGCAGCTGCGCCTGCACCTGCGCCAGGT
>JAEYPG010000077.1 GCA_023410975.1 Pseudomonadota bacterium | reverse complement strand
ATTCGGCAGCGTCGCCCAAGCCCTTCTGCTTCTTGGTCGCGGCCTCCAGGGCGGCGAGGTACGGCGCGATGGCCTCGGCACGCACGCCGCGCTGGGCAGCCAGTGCGCGGTAGTACTCGGCGCTGCCGCGGCTGCCGGCCTCCATCGCGGCCGTGGTTCGCTGGATGGCGTTGACGATGCTGCGCTCGGCGCTGCCGACTTTGTCGGCCGCGTCGGCGGCGCTTGCTAGCCCAGCGCCGGCAGACTTGCCGGCGGCACCCAGCTTGTCCAGGCCGGCGCCGGCCGTCTTGCTGGACTCTCCGATCTTGGACAAGCCGGCGTCGGCCGTCTTGCCAGCGTCGCGCGCCGAGTCGCCGAGAGACTTGAGAGAGCGCTTGGCCTGGCTGACGCCGGCCTCGACACCGGATGCGTCCGCAGTGACCTCGATCTGAGCCTTCAGGTCAGCCATTCTTTTGTGCCCTCATGATCTTGCGCGCCTCGGCTTCGAGCACGCGCAGCGCGGCGAACGCGTCGCGCCAGTCCTGGCCCTTGAGGCCCATCTCGTCCAGCAGCCGGAACGCCGGGCCGTAGTCGAGGCCGTAGGCGCCGCCGGCATGGACGCGCCATTGCGTGTCCAAGGCCTCGAACACCTGAGCCGCAGCCCAGTTGTCGGGCCAGACGTCGCACTCGAACTGGTCGCGCACGTCGGCCCAGACCAGGCCGAGGCCTGCCAGCTCCTGAGCGGTGGGCCGCCGCGCGTAGAGCGCGCGGGCGGCCTGCCTCAGTTTCCCAGGCGGGCCTGGGAGAGCTCGCGGACGTAGGTGTCCACCACGGCACGCGCGGCGCCGATGTAGTTCTGCACGAGCTCGCTGACGTTCTCGCGGTCGAATGGCTCCACCAACTCCCAGCCGCGGGCCGCCTCCAGCACGGCGTCAACGTCGTCGCGGTCGGCACCGGCCTTGAGCCACGCCTCCAACTCGTCGCGCGTGCGGTGTTGGAAATCGAACTCCACCTTGGTTTCGCCGCCGCCGTGCAGCGGGATGGCGACCTGGGCCTTGAACGTCGGATCGGGTTTGAGCTTCAGTGCCATGTCGATCAGCTCACGTAGCGGGTGGTGGACGACAACAGCGAGAGCGTGACCTCCAGAGCCATGATCTCGTTGACGGTCAGCGTCGGCGTGTCGTTCATCGACACGTAGGCGTTGGCGAAGATCGGGCTGTTGTTGGCCAGCGTGATCTTGATGCCGCGCGGAGACCGGTCGGTGTCTGCAGCCTTGAGCACGGCGTAATGCGGCTGTAGCGGGTCGTCAGCGATGGCCAGCGTGTAGCCCTGCGCGCTCTTGGTGGTGGGGATGCGGCGCTGAGCACCATCCTCCAGGAAAGCGTACTCCTTGAACTGCTGTTCGCCGCCGGTGGACGAGCTGCTGAGCACCTGCGAGATCTGCGTCCAGCCCGTGACCTTGCGGCAAGAGCCGACGCCGCCGCCGGCGGGATAGCGGGCGATGTCGCTGGTGTCGATGCCTTCCAGCACGTAGCTGGTGTTGGCCACGGCACTCTTGACACGCGCCAGGCGGCCGGTGAGCCGCACCCAGCCTGACGTGATCTCGACCACGTCGCCGTTGGCGAAGTTGTGCGCGGGGTCGGAGACGACAGCCTCGACGGCGTTGGAGATGGCGGCGAACGCGTCGGCGCTGCCATAGCCCGAGGCGATGGCGATGGTGGACCCGTTGGGCAGGGAGACGCTCATGGCTTTCCTTTCGAGCGGTCAAGAAAAAAGCCGCCCGAAGGCGGCCGGTGAAGGCAGACGGTGGCCCGGCTACCGGGCGCCCCAGCAGTCGAAGTCCTGCTGGGTACCGTAGAGCTTGAGCTCTGGCTCGTGGCGGGCGGAGAACTCGCCCAGCGGCTGCACCTGCAGGCCCGCCGCGGCGCGCAATGCGCCCTGCACCTGCAATGCAATCTGGTTGGCCTCCAGCCGCTTGGCAGACCAGACGTTGACCTGGATGCGGGCGTTGCGCAGATCGGCCGCTGTGCCATCCAGGAACGACACGCCCCGGCCGCCGACTTGCTGGTAGGTGATGTACGGCGTGGCCGTCCCGTAGGGCGCAGCGTCCGTGAAGACACGGTCGCCAACCAAAGGGGACAGCGCCGCGGACAGCATGACTTCGATCACAGCTTGCCCTCCATACGGCGGATGAGTTCGATGTTGGCGGCCTGCAGTGCCGCCTGCAGGCGTGCGTCGAACGCAGGCCGGATGAAGGGCTGCGCCGCGATCCAGCGCGGCTGCGGGAGCTTCTCCGCCTTGAGGCTGATGAAGCGGCCCTCCGCCAGCTTGACCACGCGATGCATCTGCCAGTGGCCGAACTCGATCAAGTGGCCGTGGGGCGCCTTCGCAGCATTCCAGCTGACGTGGTAGACGGCACGCCCCTGCGCGGATTTGTCGGTGCTGTAGACCTGGTAGATCGAGGCCTTGAGCGTTCCGCCGGGATAGTGCTTGCCGCCCTTGCCGACGTGCGGCTCGCCCACCGGTGCGCGCCGGCGCGCTTCCTCGTACAGCACCTGTGCGCCGGCCTGGGCCACCGGCCGCACAACAGCGGCAGCCGCGGCGGCGATGCCGTCCAGCCCGGCCATCGCAGACGATGCGTCGTAGTCAAGACGAAGCATTCATGGCCTCCGCAACGATGTAGAGCCAGCCGTCGCGCCGGTCACCGGTCGGCGGACCCTTGATGTCCCACACCTGGCCACCGTGCACGATGCGCATGCCAGCATCGATGCCGGCCCGCCAGCGGATGCACCAGCTCACACGCAACGTGGAGACGTCTGCACTGGCGCGGATGCGCTCCAACCCCTTCGGCTGCCCCTTGTTGGCCCAGACAGTGCAGACGTCTGTCCATGTGTCCACGGGCTGGCCGATGGCGTCACAGCCGGTGTCGCGGCGCTGGATGGTGATGCGCCGATCAAGAACGTGCCCGCTCATTGGAACCCTCTGAAACGGCTGCACCCGGGGTACTGGTTGAGCGAGCACGTGGTAACACCGGCCAGCAGACTTAGCCGGCACAGCGCGCGGTTGGCGCCGAGGAATTGGGTAAGTCGCAGCATCATGCAGTCGTGCTGTCGGTGATGAGCCCATAAGCTGCGAGCTGTGTCAGCAGCGCTGCCAGAGCGGCATTGCCACCACGGGAACCCGTGATGCTGGGCTTGGCAATCGGGGGGGAGCCGTTGAACGCCACGCCAGCGTTGTTCGCGGCGATGCGCTCCACCCCGGCAGCCGCAACCCCCACCTTGTTGGCGGCGAAGAAGATGCCGGTATTCACCTGGCCGCGACGCACCAGCGTCGGCGCTGACGCACTGCCGTCAGCCAGCAGCAGCGGCTGAAGATGAATGCGGACGCCCGTGGCTGTATCAACCCGGGTCTCATAGGCATTGGTGCCGTTTGCTACAAGGCTGGACACCGTTGCATCCGGCGCCTCGTTGTCGATCCAGTCGTTTCGGTCGCCAGTATCGACGGCCAGATTTCGCCACCCCCCGGAACCATGATTGCGAATGAACTTGTTCCTGGAAGCCAGCACGGCGCCAGCACCGGGATCAAAGCTGGCGGTTTCCAGCATCGTGCGGGCACTGGGATAAGCCGCCTGGGCCGCAGCGCTGACCCCGATGAAGTGATTGTTCTCGAAGACGCAGCTAGAGGCTCCCAGCACCTGAATGCCTCGACAACCCAGCAGCGGCTCGATGCTGCCATTCGCCAGCACGTGCCCAGCGTCATAGCTCACGTTGTCGCGCAGGGTAACGTTCGATGCGTACTGCACCCTGGCGAACGTGCCGCAGGAGCGCGCCGTGTTGCCTTCAACCAGGCCGGCGCGGTTGCCGCTGCCGAGCAGGCGCTCGATTGTGATGGCGCGCACGCAGTTGACGAGACGGTTGCGCGAGATCGAGAACCCTTCGGCACTGCGCTTGACAGCCACGCCGTGGAAGCACCCGCTGAATGTGTTGTAGTCGCACAGCAGGTTGCCGTCCGTCGTCGCGGCCTCGTTGTCGGCACTGCCATAGAAGCCGCAGTCACGGTTGCCGCGAAAGACGTTGAAAAACACCTCCTGCTGACCGGCGCCGCTGATGAACAGGCCGGAATCCCCGCCGCTAGCCTGCCAGTGCTCTCCAGCCAGGAACATCGCGCCAGCCACGCGCACGCGGTTGATTCCCAGCTTCGTGACGCCCCCGGAGATGTATTCGCCACGAATGGAAATACCGTCGCACGTTGGCGATGCGCCAACATTCCCATGCGGGTACACGTCCGTGCTGGGCATGGTCGTGGAGCCCTTCTGGTTGCGCTGGTCAATCACGCCGCCCAGCCACTCCACGTCGATGCCATCGGCGGGCAGCCCTGCACCGTTGCTCGGCACAGAGAAGCGCAGCAGGTCGTTGTCCAGGTTGTCGGCCACGAACACCGCATTCGGATGGCAACGCACGCGCAGGGACTTCGTGATGGTGACGTACACGCCGCCAGCATCGACCCCGGCGTTGGCAATGCGGTAGCGTCCTTCAGGCACATACCAATCGCCGCCCCGAGCAAAACAGGCAATCAGTTGTGCTGTGTCGTCTGCGACGCCGTTGCCTACGGCACCATGCAACGAGACGATTTCCCCAAGCGATTCTGCAGAGGCTTGAGCTTGGTCAGCATACCCCTGTGCGTCAAGTGCGCTCCCAGCCGATGCGCCTGCACTCGCCGCAGCCTGACCTGCCGAGGTCGCCGCTGCAGTCGCTGACTCGCCGGATGCCGTGGCCGCTTCTTGGGCGGCCTGCTTGTGCTGCGCCGCATTTCCCTCGGCCTGTTCTGCACCGGCGCATGCCATCTCGGCCAGTACTCGCTCGTCGTGAGCCGCAGCGGCGGACACAGCGGCCGCATCGGCAGCAAGCTGACCATCCGGCTTACCCGGGTACGCTGGCAGCGCAGCAATCTCGTGCAGCAACGCAGCCGCAGTAAATGGCACGATAGCGCGAGTCGTCAACGCCGGTCCCGCCGGCGGCTCGATCGTCACGTCGTACCAGCTCTCAGTGCTGCCCAAGGCATTCGGCCACAGGTTGAGCGTGCACCGTCCATCGGCTCCTGTGACACCGCGTACTAGGGCAGGCACAACGTAGCCCTCGTGCACCTCATAGCGTGACAGCCGCGCCGACACGCGCGCACCGGCGGCCATGGCTCCGCCCGACTGCACGATGGCAGTCACAGCACAGGTGGGAATGGTCATGTCAGTAGACGCGGTAGGGATCAAGCAGGCGGCCGATGAACGCCAGCGGCTTCATGTCGCGGGCGACGGACTCGCGGTTTTCGTACATCGATCCGATGTGCAGCAGCATCCAGTGCCTGATGGCCTGCGGCACGTCGGACGGAAAGTCGCCGTAGCCGGCGCGGTAGCGCACGCACACGGCGCCAACCTCCGGCCGTGCCGCAGGCCAGGCACAGCCGTAGGCGGGCACCAGGCGGGCCGCGCTCACGTCGCTTGTTGCGTCCAGCGTGTAGTTGTCGGAATGCAGGATTCGCCACACGCCTTCCGGGTCGAGGTACTGCACCCACTCCACGGCCTGCACACGCGGCCAATCCAGCCGCAGCGCAGCTGAAAACGCATTGGCGCGCATCTCCCAGGTGGACGTGATGAGCGAGCGGCCGAGTTCGCCTTCGGCCATCTCGCGCGCGGCGGCGATGTAGATGCCGATGAGCGCATCGTCTTCATCGGAATCGACACGCAGGTGCTGCTTGGCCTCCTGGAGCGTCACGGGCTCCGTGGCCGGGTCGGTGATGCGGATGGTGGGCATGAGTCAGCTCCGCGGCCGTGAGGCATGCGGGATAGGAC
>JAEYPG010000313.1 GCA_023410975.1 Pseudomonadota bacterium | reverse complement strand
GGGGCGTTGAAAGAAGTGATCGGTGGCTCGTTTTGGACAGGCATTCAAGGACAGGGCGGTAGCGAGGTTGCTGCCGCCGGAGAGCGCGCCAATTGACGTGGTGTCGCGCGAGATCGGTGTGAGCGTGGACACCCTGGAGCGCTGGCGCGCGCAGGCACTGGCGCAGCCCACGCAGCAGCGTGTCTGGACAGCCGCGGCACGGTTTGAAGCCGTGCTGAGCACGGCCGCCATGGACGAGGCCAGCAAGAACGCCTGGTGTCGCGAGCACGGCGTGTATCCGCAAGAACTTGCCGCGTGGCGCCAGAGCGCTACGCAGGCGCTGGCCGAGCCCGGCGAGGCGCGCGCCACGCCGCAGCAGACTAAGCACGACAAGCACCGCATCAAGGAGCTCGAACGCGAGCTGCGGCGCAAGGACAAAGCCTTGGCCGAAACAGCTGCGCTGCTGGTGCTGTCCCGAAAGCTCGAGGCGGTCTTCAACAAGAACGAGGGCGAGGCGGACGAATGATCTGCCTTGAAGACCGCCAGAACATTGCCCAGGACGTCAGCAAAGCGCACGAGGCCGGAGCCCGGCTGAGCCAGGCTTGCGAGGAGGCCGGCATCGACGTGCGCACGCTGCAGCGCTGGAAGGCCAGGGACGGCCTCACCAGCGGCGATGGCAGGCCCAGGGCTGCACGCCCGATGCCGGCGCATGCCTTGAGCGCCGCGGAGCGCGCACGGGTGCTGGAGCTGGCCAACGAGCCGCGCTTCGCGGACATGCCGCCTGTCACTTTCCGCCGTATAGGCGCCACGGCGTTTTCGGCGTCATGGAGCCACGCGGTTTCCGCCGTAATGGAGCCACTTCGTTTTCGGCATATAGGAGCCACCCAGGGCTGTTGGCGGCGGTCTAAAAGCGCGGTTAATGAGATGGTCAGCCCGGCCCCTCGCAGCGCCGTACCCTGCGAGGTGCTCTCTTACCCCGTGGAGGTTATCATGGGCGACGTCTCGCTGATCGGTATCGACCTGGGCAAGCACGTTTTCCACCTGCATGCGCAGGACGGCTCAGGGCACATGGTGTTTCGCAGTGCGACACGATGTCGCGGATTGTCTTGTCACACACGACGAAAGGAGTGGACGTGACCTGTTGTACGACCAACAGCAGCCTACGGTGGCATGCAGGGCTGGTAACGGCGCTGTGTGAAGCCCACCTGACAACGTACCCCCGCCATGTGCGGCGTGCCAAGCCCGTGAGGGTCTGGTGCGGACTCTGCCAGCAGGAAGGCGGATGAGGGGCCAGGCTTGTTCTGCAAGGGCAACGTATGTGAACTGTCGGTTGAACCCGGGTGACCCGTGAATGGCCAAACCTGCTGTCAGGCCATAGCCAAAATGGCGCGCTGCCAAGTTGCATGCGTTGCGAATGCGTGCACGTCGTTGTTGCGCAGCCCCGGGATAGACAGGCCCTAAATAGACAGACCACACGTCTTTGATGCGAGGTCGACAATCCGTGGAACGTGGTAAACCCGATTCTCTGCCTTGGCTTCGGCAACGAAGCACGGCAGGCGAGCTGCAAGGCAAGCTGTTGGGGAAGCGGGTATGGGATCGCGGAGAAAGCGAATGGCGATCTGTAATGGATCGCATAGGGGTTCGAGATTTGCCCCAACCCGAAAGGGTGCAGACTTCCGCGAGGTGCGTCTGTCGCAGACCCATGTCTGAGATCCGATTCGGGGAAGCTTGGAAGAGGCTGCTTACAGCTCAGCGCCCTGATCTCATTCGTGAGAAGGACCAACGACGTGACCGTCTGCGAAGGGACGTGCGCGAGCCGGATGCGGTGAAAGTCGCACGTCCGGTTCCTCGGGGAGGGGGCGGCAGAGATGCTGCCCCCTTACCCTCCAGAAGCTCACCCGCAGCCAGCTGCTGGCACAGCTCGGCAATTTCCGGGCATGCACCGTCGCGATGGAGTCCTGTGCCGGTGCCCATTGGCTCGCGCGTCACCTCGCTGCCATGGATCACCAGCCCAAGCTCATCCCGCCTCAGTTTGTGAAGCCGTTCGTGAAGGGTAACAAGAACGACTTCGCCGACGCCGAGGCAGTCTGCGAGGCGGCCGTACGGCCGAACATGCATTTCGCGACGCCGCATACCGAAGCGCAGCAGGCCCTTTCGGCCCTGCACCGGGTGCGTGAGGCGCTCGTGGGAGACCGCACCTGCACCACCAACCAGATCCATGGGTTCCTGCTGGAGTTCGGCATCAGCTTGGCCAGGGGCGAGGAGGCCATCAAGGCACTGCCCATCGTGCTGGCTCGGCATGAGGATCTGCCGCCGGCAATTGTCGATGTCCTGCAGCGGCTACAGGCCCACCACAGCTACCTCGATGGGCAAATTGCCGACATCGAGCGTGAGATCGGCCGGCAGCTCAAGGCCGACGAGCACAGCAATCGACTGCTGGAGATCCCGGGCATCGGCCCGATCACGGCCAGCGCGCTCTCCATCGAGCTCGGTGATCCACACCGGTTCAAGAATGCCAGCCAGTTCGCCGCATCGCTCGGCCTTGTGCCTGGCCAGTACAGCACCGGGGACAAGCCGAAGCTCCTGGGCATCAGCAAGCGAGGCGACAAAAAGTTGCGCTCGCTTCTGGTGCTGGGGGCGCGAAGCATCATGAAGCACATCGAGCGGCGAACCGATCCCCTCGGCCATTGGCTGCGAGCCATGCTCATGCGCCGGCATTCCAACGTGGTGGCCGCGCCCTGGCCAACAAGCTCGCCAGGATTGCATGGGCAATGCTGGCCAGGGGAACGCACTACGAATCCAAGCAACCAATACCGGACGTTTAATACGCAACCGCAGCTGCAACTTTGATTCTCAGTTCTGGTTTGCGAAGGTGGACGACGTGATGACGTGAATGGCTCAACTGCCTGGCATGAAACCTGGGCCAGAAATCAGTGGTAATACGCTGCGCTGTTTTTGAGGCTTGCCAGGCTCGGTTCTCATCAAGGAGCGGGTACCGACGTGCCCACATTGACTCCGGATAGATTTGCGCAAGCCCTCTTCACACCATCGCCCAGCTGCCTTGCAAAGACCGGGCTGACCATAGATTTCTGGCGGTCACGACGCGCTTTTCGGGCTCTTCCTCAATCTCTGTGACGGGGGTCGGGCGACCGACATGATCGAGCCCTTTGGGATCGAGAACGCAAGCACACCATGGTCGTCATCCCCGGGCTGTCCTCGCTGCTGGAGGCCGTCGGCAAGCACGTCAGCTCCTGGTACGACAGCGGTAGCCGCCTGGTGGTGGACGCCGGCAGCCTTGTTCGGGCGGCAGCCTGTCCCCGCTGCACCTGCAGCAGTTCGCGTCTGCACGGCCGTTACCGGCGATGGGTAGCTGACTGCCCAACCTTTGGCCAGCCCGTGACGCTCGCCGTCGAGGTGCGGCGGTTCAAGTGCGTCAACCCCGGCTGCCCGCGGCGGACGTTTTCCGAGCGGGTCGAGACGCTGGTGGCCGCCGGCCAACGACGCACGCTGCGGCTGGTTAAGGCAGTGCGCTCGCTGGGGTACGCCCTTGGCGGCGAGGCGGCCGCCCGGCTGGCCGCACGCCTGGGCATGCGCGTCAGCGGGCCGACGGTGCTGCGTGACCTGCGTCGCGCCGGCTGTCCGCCGCCGACGGCGGTCCCTGTGGTCATCGGCATCGACGACTGGGCGCTGGCCCGTGGCCACCGCTACGGCACGATCGTCCTCGACTTGGAGAAGCACCGTCCGATCGAGCTGCTGGCCGGACGCGACGCAGCCACGGTCGTCACTTGACTGAAGGAGCAGCCTGCCGTCGAGGTCATCGCCCGCGACCGGGGCGGCGCTTACGCCGATGCAGCACGCACCGCCGCCCCCAACGCCCAGCAGGTGGCTGACCGCTGGCACTTGCTGGCCAACCTGCGCGACGCCTTTGAGAGGCTGCTGCTGCGCTGCCCGGGCAAGTTGAAGGAGGCCGCCCGGCAGGCAACTGAGACGCTGCAGCTTGAAGCCATCCCGACCGAGGCGCCCACCGAACCCGCGGATGTCGTGTCGACCGAGCTACCTCTCAAGGCTTGGCAACGTCAGAGCAACGCACGCCGGGAATGTCGACTGGCCCGTTACGAAGAGGCTGTACGTCGCCACAGGGCCGGCGAATCGATCAGGGCAATTGGTCAGGCCATGAACCTCGACCGTCGCACCGTGCGGAGCTTCGTGCACGCCGATGCGTTCCCCGAGCGGGCGCAGCGTGCTCCCGCTTCGAGCTTGCTCGACGCCCATCGCCAGTACATGGCCACACGCGCCGCTGAAGGCTGCCGCAATGCCATGCAGGTCTGGCGCGAGCTGCGCGCTCGCGGCTTTACCGGTGGGCGCAGCATCGTGCGTGATGCCTTCGCGCAGCTGCGCAGCGCTGCACCTGAAGGCGGCAAGCTACATTCCGTCGCGGCCGCCGTGCGCACGATCTCTGCGCCGTCTGCACGTCGCGCCTGTGCCTGGCTGCTGGGCTGGCAGGAGGGCCAGCTCACGCAGACCGAGCGCAGCGACCGGGAACGCTTCGTCGATACTCTCTGCCGCATCGAGCCGACGGTTGCAGCAGCACGTGAGCTGGCGCTCCAGTTGTTCGGCCTCGCGCGCAGTCGCGACCTCGACGGATTCGATCGTTGGCTGTCCCAGGCGCGCACCTGCCCGATGCCAGACCTGCAGCGCTTCGCGGCCGGGCTCGAGGCTGATCTCTCAGCCGTGCGAGCCGCGTTCAGTTCTCCTTGGAGCAGCGGGCAGGTTGAGGGGCAGATCAACCGGCTGAAGTACCTCAAGCGGCAGATGTACGGGAGGGCCAAGCTTGACCTGATGAGAATCCGCGTCCTGCACCCGAGCTGACCCCCGTCACAGAGATTGAGGAAGAGCCAAAAGTAAGGCGGCATTGACACAAGGCGCCCAGGACGTCGCGGCCACCCACCACGCATGTGGCCACCGCGCCGCGCCAGGTGTGGAGCTGGGACATGACCTACCTGACGGCAGCGGTGGCCGGGCGCTGGTTCTACCTGTACCTGATCCTGGTGTCACTTTCCGCCGTATAGGCGCCACGGCGTTTTCGGCGTCATGGAGCCACGCGGTTTCCGCCGTAATGGAGCCACTTCGTTTTCGGCATATAGGAGCCACCCAGGGCTGACGGACACCTCGATCTGAGCCCGGCCGCGTCGGTGCTGAAGTGCGTGCCACACCAGGTATGCACGGAGGCAGCGATGGGCCGAAGGAGGTTCGAGATGTTCCAGTACCGATCCGTGCTGGCGCAGATCCGGCGCGGCGCATCCGACCGCGAGCTCGCACGCAGCCACGCCATGGGCCGGCGCAAGCTGGCCCAGTTCCGGGCGCTGGCCGCCGTGCAGGGCTGGCTCGACGCCGAGGCGCCGCTGCCGGACGAGGCGCAGATCGCCGCGGCGCTGGAGCCGGCGAAGCAGGCCGCCAGCACCCCGTCTCCAGCCTGGAGTCGCATCGCCAGCGCATCCAGGAGTGGCTGGAGCAGTCGGTGCCCGCCACCGCGATCCTGGCCGCCCTCAAGCGCAACCACGGCTACCAGGGCAGCTACTCCTCGCTGTACCGGATGATCGTGTCCATCCGCGGCGAGACGCCGCCGGCGGCCACCGTGCCGCTGGCGTTCGCGCCGGGCGAGGCGGCGCAGGTGGACTTCGGCGCCGGCCCGAAGCTGCTGCACCCCGACGGCAGCGTGCGGCGCACCTGGGCGTTCGTGATGACGCTGTGCTTCAGCCGCCACCAGTACGTCGAGTTCGTCTGGGACCAGACGGTGGCGACTTGGCTGGGCTGCCACCGCCGCGCCTTCGAGTGGTTCACCGCGGTTCCCAGGCGGCTGGTCATCGACAACGCCAAGTGCGCCATCAGCAAGGCCTGCATCCACGACCCGGTGGTGCAGCGCGCCTACGCCGAGTGCGCCGAAGGCTGGGGCTTCCGGATCGACCCATGCCCCCCAGGCGACCCGCCCAAGAAGGGCGTCGTCGAGGCCGGTGTCAAATACCTGAAGCTCAACTTCCTGCCGCTGCGCGAGTTCCGCGACTTGGCCGACCTGAACGCACAGGCCGGCCGCTGGGTGATGGACGAGGCCGGCCAGCGCGTGCACGGCACCACGCGCCAGAAGCCGCTGACGCTGTTCGAGCTGGACCGGGCGCACATGCTGGAATTGCCCGCCGTCGCGCCCGACCTCGGCACCTGGCACCGGGTCACGGTGCACCGCGACTGCCACGTCGCCCACGAGCGGGCGCTGTACTCGGTGCCGTTCACGCTGGTGGGCAAGACGCTGTGGCTGCGCGCCACCGACACGGCAGTGTTCGTCTACCACGAGCACCAGCTGGTGGCCACGCACCGGCGCGCGCAGCGCCCGGGCGAGCGCGTGAGCGTGCGCGACCACTTCCCGCCCGAGGCGCAGCTCTTCTTCGCCCACGACCGCGCCTGGTGCCTGGAACAGGCGCGCGAGGTCGGCACCGCGTGCGCCGAGCTCATCGAGCAGATGCTCACCGACCGGATCCTGGAGCGGCTGCGCGCCGCCCAGGGCGTGCTGCGCATGCGCCACACCTACGGCGCCGAGCGGCTCGAAGCCGCCTGCGCGCGGGCGCTGCTGCATGCCAGCCCCTTCTACCGCACGGTCAAGACCATCCTGGCCGGCGGCTACGACCGACAGCCGCTGAGCGTGGCCGAGCTCGGCCACGTGCACGCGCCCGGCGCGCGCTTCGTGCGCAGCGCGCAGCTGCTGTTCGACCCCGACGCTCCGCGTCACTGACCCACCTGGAGTGCTTGCCATGAACCCCATGCCAGTACTGAGCCCGCACCTGAAGCAGCTGCGCCTGTCGGGCATCCTCGACTCGCTGGAGGCCCGTAACCGCCAGGCCATCGAGTCCAAGCTCGCCTACACCGAGTTCCTTGCCCTGCTGGTGGAGGACGAGGTTGCCCGCCGAGAGCAGAAGAAGTTCACCACCCGGCTGCGACGCGCGGCGTTCCGCAGCAGCAAGACGCTGGAGCAGTTCGACTTCGAGCGGCTGCCGCAGCTCAACCGCGCCCTGGTGCACGAGCTCGCCACCGGGCGCTACCTGGAGGAGAAGTCCCCGGTCCTCATCGTGGGCCCGTGCGGCACGGGCAAAAGCCACTTGGCCCAGGCCCTGGGCCACTGCGCGGTGCGCCAGGGCGTGGACGTGGCCTTCATGACCTGCAGCCAGCTCACCGCCTCGCTCAACGCCGCCCGCGCTACCGGCGGCTACGAGCGCCGCCTGGCCAACCTGGCGCGCGTGCCACTCCTGATCATCGATGACTTCGGGCTTAAACCGCTGCGGCCGCCGGCTGACGAGGACCTGCACGAGCTCATGGCCGAGCGCTACGAGAGCGTGGCCACCATCGTCACCAGCAACCTCGACTTCAACGAGTGGGACCAGGCCTTCCCGGCCAACAAGCTCCTGGCCAGCGCCACGCTGGACCGCATGCGCCACAACGCCTACTGCCTGGTGCTCGACGGCACGAGCTACCGCGCGCCGCGGCAACTCCCTACCGTCATTCACAACCGGCTTGCCAGCGGCGCCAAGGCCGCCCAAGCTTGAGGCCGTCACCGGTGTCCCGAGAGCCCTTCAACGTGGCTCCTATATGCCGAAAAAGGCCGGCTCCTATATGCCGGAAAGTGACAC
>JAEYPG010000611.1 GCA_023410975.1 Pseudomonadota bacterium | reverse complement strand
CGGGCGCGGGCAACGCGCCGCTGGAGGTGTTCATCGCCGCGGCCGAGCGCCTGGGCTGGAACCACGGCACGGACCTGATGCGCCTCATGGACGCGGCCGACGACATCGTGCGCCCGCTGCAGGACCGCCCCGTGCGCGTGGACCGCGAGACGCTGGCACTGGGCTACGCGGGCGTGTACTCCAGCTTCCTGCGCCACTCGGAGGCCGCGGCGAGGAAGTACGGCCTCAGCACCGTGGACATCCTGGTGGAGCTGGGCCGGCGGCGCATGGTCGGCGGCCAGGAAGACATGATCGTGGACGTGGCGCTGGACCTGCTCAAGCAGCGCGAGCACGAGCGTACGCATGCCGAGCCCACCATGAGCGAGGCCGGCTGAACGCCTTGTGTCTCAAGCGAGTCCCCTCGATTTCAACCCATCCCGAATTGCGCCATGTCTGAAGCAAACACCCCCATTACCGAAGCCTCCACCAGCCGCCTCGTGCGCATCAAGGAAGGCGAGCTGGACCTGCAGATCCACTACAACGACTGCGGCTGCGGCGACGAGACCGTGGTCATGCTCCACGGTTCGGGTCCTGGCGCCAGCGGCTGGGCCAACTTCCACCGCAACGTCGAGCCCTTCGTCTCGGCCGGCTACCGGGTGATCCTCATGGACTGCCCGGGCTGGAGCAAGAGCGACGCAATCGTCTCCACCGGCTCGCGCTCAGATCTCAACGCCCGCGCGCTCAAGGGCCTCATGGACGCCATCGGTCTTGAGAAGGCGCACATCATTGGGAACTCCATGGGCGCGCACAGCACGGTGGCCTTCGCGCTGGCCAACCCCACGCGCGTGGGCAAGCTCATCCTCATGGGCGGCGGCACGGGCGGCGTGAGCTCCTTCGTGCCCATGCCCACCGAGGGCATCAAGCTCATCGGGGCGCTGTACCGCGAGCCCACCATCGAGAACCTCAAGCGGATGATGAGCGTGTTCGTGTACGACACGAGCAGCCTGACCGAGGAGCTGTTCCAGGCGCGGCTGGACAACATGCTCACGCGCCGCGATCACCTGGAGAACTTCGTCAAGAGCGTCGAGGTGAACCCGAAGCAGTTCCCCGACGTGGGCCACCGCCTGGGCGAAGTCGCGGCGCAGACGCTGGTGATCTGGGGGCGCGACGACCGCTTCGTGCCGCTGGACACGGGCCTGCGCCTGGTGGCAGGGCTGCAGAACGCCGAGCTGCACGTCTTCAGCCGCTGCGGCCACTGGGCGCAGTGGGAGCACGCCAACAAGTTCAACCGCATGGTGCTGGACTTCCTGGCGCACTGATCCGGGCACGAGGCCCTACGGACGCACAAGCTCGCGGCGCGACTTCTGCAGCGGCAGCGCGATCAGGTTGCCGAAACCGCCCTTGGGCAGCGTGTCCTGGTTGGGAAAGAGCCGGTCGTAGGAGCTCAGCTGCAGGCGTGGCTGATGAGCGCGGTGCCCAGGCGCCGGGCGTCGCGCGCGGCGACCCTGGCGGCGAAGAACACCCACGCGTGTGCCCCCTGCCCCGAGCGCGAGATCTCCAGCGCTGCCGGTACGCCCAGCTCCCGGCAGGAGCCCAGGAAGGCGCGGGCGTCCTCACGCCACTTCGCTTCGTCGAAGTCCACCGCCAGGAAGCAGCAGCTGTCGTCCTGCAGCAGCGGATAGACGCCGATGGTGTGGCGGCCGGCCAGGTGGTCGTGGACAACGGCGTCGTCGAGCGGCAGGAGCTGCCGGTGGGCACAGTCGGCGCACTTGATGGTCGGCTTGGCGCACACGCCGGGCCGCCACTCGTTGGCACAGGCCGGGCTGTAGCCCGAGCGGTCGCCGGCGCGGTTTTCCCAGCGCACCGGGTAGACGTCGGTGCGGCCCCGAAAGAGCTGGCGAAACAGCGCCACCTCCTCGGCCGTTGACAGCCGCGTTGGGGGAAGCTCCTGCTGGGGCGTCGTCACCGCCGGCGGGGGAGCCGAGGGCCCACGCCAGTCGATCCCGTGCTGCTCCAGCAGCGCCACCAGCCGGGCGTTCTCGGTTTTCAGTGCGGCGATGAGATCCCGCTCGGGCGGGGAGGCGTTAGCCATGCTGCGGATTGTCTCGCCAGGGTCGAGGTGATCCAGCTGTTCGACCCGCCGCGGACTGCCCTGCGGGGCCAGCTGTCGCAGCGTCCAGCCAGACGAAGGAGAGGGTCGGCGTTCCGCCAGAATCGACGGCAATGAAGAAAGATTCCACCAAGACGCTGCCACAGGCGCTTCCGGCGGGCTATGCCGACTGGTTTGCCGCCCTGAAGGCCGACATTGCGCACGCGCGCCAGCGTGCGGCGCTGGCGGTCAACGCCGAGCTGGTGCAGCTCTACGGCCGCGTCGGGCGCGAGATCCTGGCGCGGCAGCAGGCGCAGGGCTGGGGGGCCAAGGTGATCGACCGCCTGGCGCGCGATCTCCAGGACGCATTCCCCGACATGCGCGGCTGGTCCAGCCGTAACCTCAAGTACATGGCGTTTTTCGCGCAGCACTGCCCGGACGACCGAATTGGGCAGCAGCCTGCTGCCCAATTGCCCTGGTTCCACGTCGTGACGCTGCTGACCAAGCTAAAGGAGCCGGCGCAGCGTGAGTGGTACGCCACGCAGGCCGTGCAGCAGGGCTGGTCGCGCACGACGCTGGAGCTGCACATCCGCAACCGGCTCCACCAGCGGCAGGGTGCGGCCGTGACCAACTTCGCGGCGCGGCTGCCGTCGCCGCAGTCGGCATTGGCACGCGAGACGCTCAAGGATCCGTACCTGTTTGACTTCCTGGGCTTGGGTGACGAGGCGCACGAGCGCGAGATCGAGAGCGGCCTCGTGCGCCACATCACCCGCTTCCTGCTGGAGCTCGGCGCGGGCTTCGCCTTCGTGGGCCGCCAGTTCCGCCTGGAGGTGGCCGGCGACGAGTTCTTCATCGATCTGCTCTTCTATCACACGCGGCTGAAGTGCTACGTCGTGGTGGAGCTCAAGGCCGGCGCCTTCAAGCCCGAGCACGCCGGGCAGCTCAATTTCTATCTCGCCGCCGTGGATGCGCAGGTCAAGGCTCCCGACGACAAGCCCACCATCGGGTTGCTGCTGTGCCGGCAACAGAACCGGTTGGTGGCCGAGTACGCGCTCTCGGGCATTGACAAGCCCATTGGCGTCGCCGAGTACCAGCTGCTGCGCGATCTGCCCGAGCCACTGACCGGTAGCCTGCCCAGCATCGAGCAGATCGAGACCGAGCTGGGGGATGATTTGGCGAACGAGAGCCCATGACAACCAGCGACGCTGGTTGCTACCCGCACACAGTCGGAGCTTTTGAAAGCTCGCGCGACAGCGCCAGCTCCGGAACGACATCCTGCCCCTGCGGGCGCAGCGGCCTGGATGCCGAGGAACTGCCCACCGGCACGGGCGCCGTTGCCGCTGGTACGCAAGGGCGGCTGGGCCTGAGGGGCTGCGCCGCCTCTGATGGCTCTACGTGGAAGGTTGCCCGCAACTGGTGTTGTCAGGGGCAACGCCACCTCGCCACTGCGGTGGGTTGTCTCCGGCGGTGTGGCTGCGCCTGTACGCAGCGGGTTCAGCCCTTGAGGCCTACCCACGGCTGCATCAGCACCACGTCGGTCTCCGCCTGCGCCACACAGGGCAAGGTGAGATCTGCGGCCTGCTCTTCGGGCGAGAGTCTCGGCCACTCGATGCGGTAGCGCACGCGGCCCTCAACGATCCGGGCGATGCACTCGCGGCAGTTGCCGATGCGACAACCGCTGTGAAGCCGCAGGCCCTGCGCCAGCGCGGCTTCCAGCAGTGTCTAGTGCTCCTCTACGGTGATGGTGCGCCCACAGTGGTTCGATGCGCAGCGTCCTGGCCATGTGGCGCTCCGTTCAGGCCGCAGGGCAGCACGTTGCAGGCGTGCCCGGGAGAAGGGAACAACGGAATCAAATGCACAACATACCTGTACCCCATTCCACCAACCCTCCCCCTCCCCACATCCCTCTAATCGCTCTGTCTTCCCCTCCCCCCACCTCTCACGGCCGAAGCCGCGCGGACAAAGCCCGGGC